>DUSU01000012.1 GCA_012842425.1 Candidatus Fermentithermobacillaceae bacterium
CACCCCGCGATGCTGCGATATCTAGATTATCAAATTTGGTGTTGCTGGTGGAGAGGGCTGGATTCGAACCAGCGAAGGCGTTTGCCAGCAGATTTACAGTCTGTCCCCTTTGGCCACTTGGGTACCTCTCCACGAGACGCAAGTGTTATCTTACTATCAATAGGCCTTCGATGCAAGTCGTTTTTGTCGGGACGGGCCCTCTGTCCGCTTGCTCGAACACCACGGCGTCCGGTGCCGCATCGCCTATTATACCTGCTTGCGGCACTGAACGCAACCTGGGAATCACATGCCAAGCCTTAACTGAGCGGACCCCTAGCTCACGTGAGACGCCATCTCCAGGAACTCGGGTAGGTCAGAGAGCACGAGGTCTATGGCGCTCTGCCAGAAGTCCGGCTTCCTGAGATCGCATCCGATATGCTTCTGGGCGAGGTCTTCCACCTGCATCCGGCCGGTATCTCTGAGGAGCCCGATATAGCGGCCCTCAAACTCCTTGCCCGCTTCCTTGGCCCACGAGTAGACGCCCGCGCTGAACAGGAACCCAAACGTGTACGGGAAGTTGTAGAACGGCACCCTGGTGTTGTAGAAGTGCAGCTTGGAAGCCCAGAAGTGCGGGTGATACAGGTCAAGAGCCCCTGCAAAAGCTTCTTTCTGCGCTTCTACCATGAGCTCGTTAAGGCGCTGGACACTAACCATGCCTTTCCGTCTTTCCTCGTAGAACCGGGTCTCAAACAGGAACCTGGACTGGATGTTCATGAGAAGAGACACGGCCCGCTGAAGTTTGTCGTCCACGAGCAGGAGCTTCTCGTCTTCGTTCTTTGCGGCCCTTACAGCGGCGTCGGCGACAACCATCTCGGAGAAAGTCGAAGCCGTTTCGGCCACGTTCATGGCATATTGCTGCGCCATCGGAGGCAGGTCGTTCATGACGGACTGGTGGAACGCGTGCCCGAGCTCGTGCGCCACCGTGGCGACATTCCCGAGGGTCCCTGAGAAGGTCACAAATATCCTTGACTCCTTGGACTCGGGGAAGCTGGTGCAGAAGCCACCCATCCGCTTCCCGGGGCGGTCCTCGGCCTCAATCCACCTGTTCCTGAAGGCGGTCTCGGCAAGGCGCGCCATCTTGTCGCTTACGGTCTTGAACTGCTCGACGATGAACGTCGCGGCCTCGTCGTAGGTCATCCTGCTCTGGGCTTTCCCGACCGGCGCGCCGAGGTCTTGCCATCCCAGTTCCTTGAGCCCGAGAAGCTTCTTCTTCCGGTTCATGTATGTAACGAGGCGGTCCTTGTTCTTGTTGATCGTGTCCCACATCACATCCAGCGTGGTCTGGGACATACGGTTGTTCTCAAGGGGCTCCCGTAGGACCGAATCCCACCCGCGGCGGCGGTAGAGCGCCAAGCGATACCCGGCAAGCCGGTTCAGAGCCAGAGCGCAGAACTCGGCTTCCTTCGCCCACGCCTCTTCCCACCGCTCCATAACGTGCTTACGGACCGCGGGGTCTGGCCCGGACATCCGGTTGGCCGCCTGGCCGGGAGACAGTTTGACTTCCTTGCCGTCTTCGATGATGGTCAGGGACATGCGGCCGGTCACCAGATCGTAGAGGTCAGACCATCCCTGGTAGCCGTCCACGGAAAGCTCGTTGACCAGGATCTCCTGCTCCACGGGCAGCTTGTTCTTCGCCCTCATCCGCCTCTCATTCAGGTTGAAGGCAAGGGGCTTCAGTTCTTCAGAAGAAACGAGCGCCTCCCACCTGTCATCCGGTATGTCCAGCAACTGGCGATCGATCACGGTCAGGGCGGAAGAGAAGGAAGCCTGGATCTGTCTCACCCTCCCGCCTAACATCCGGCTGTACCTGTCGGTGACATCCTGGGCGTCGAGACAGCTGATGAAGGCCCCGGCCTGGCGGAGCCTTTTCGTAAGCCCCTGGGCCGTATTCAGGCGCTCTACCCAATCAATCTCCTCAGCACCGCCACCCGTGACTTCATCCACGAACGCTTTCACGTCCGTTTCAAGGCGGTCCAGGTACTCGGCAAAGGCCTCCGAGCGGCTGCCTCCGGGGAAGAAGACATCAAGGTCCCAAGTTTGGTTCAAGTCTTTGAACAAAAAAGACCCACCCTTCATGAAACTTCTCTATCCGTAGAGCCCGAAAGTCTTGTTGATATCGAGGATGAACATTATCCCTTTGCCGGGTTCGTCGATCTTGAGGGCTTCCCTGATGGCAGCGGATATCGGCTCAACGAGGGATTCCTGAGCCAAGATCATGACTATGTCCTTCTCAGGCTCAATGGGCATGGAAAAGAGCATTTTCTTCTCGTGGATCCCCGAGCCTCTGGCATTGATCACGGTCGCGCCCCTCGAACCTGCAGCTGTCGCGGCGTCTATCACTTCCTGGGCCTTCCCTCTATCCACGACCACAAAAATCGCCTTGTACATGTCTTCACCACCTATGCTTGCACCCGACTCGTAGGAGGGGCAATCTCGCATTCCGAAGAGTCCGACGACATCGGTGGAAAAAGCGATGCCGTTATGCGGTTTGGCGAAGTTGAACTGCTTATCGAGTTCGTGAAGGGCTCTTTCAGCCGTATCCTTTTCGGCTATCATGAGCACTATCTCGCGCCTGACATCGTTGAGTCCTAAGAGCTCGAGGAAGGGGCTCCTGACAGTCCCTCTGCCCAGAAGGACCGTCCCTCCGGTCACTCCGTGTTCCTTGGCGGCCCGGAGCACCTTGCTGCCTGTGCCGAAGTTCACGACGACCCAGATAAGCTCATACTTCCTCTCGGCACTCTGTGCCACGGGGTTCCGCCTCCTTTACCGACTTTTTCGCATACATAAGACCTAACACCTGCAACGCTATGATCGGCGTGAGGGCAACCATCGCAATCACTCCGAAGCCCTCGATCATAACATCCGCTCCTTCAATGGCTTCGGCAGCACCTTGCGCGAAGGCCAGGATAAAAGTGGCCGTCATGGGCCCCGATGCCACACCGCCCGAGTCAAAGGCCATTCCGACAAAGAGATTTGGAACAAAGAGGCTCAAACCGACAGCCAGCGCCCATCCCGGAAGCAGGTAATGCCATAGTTTGATGCCCGGGACGACTATCCTGAGGGCCGACAGCGCCACCGAGAGGCCAACCCCCAGCGAAAGGGCCGGGAAAACCACCTTTCCCGTAAGGTACCCGCTTGTGACATCCTCAATCTGCCTGACGAGAACGTGGACCGCAGGTTCCGCAAGTACTACCGCCAGTCCAAAGAACAGCCCGGCCAAGACAACAATCCACTTGTTCTCGAAAGACGCCAGGACATATCCTACTATACTCCCGACATCCATGAAGCCAGCATTCACTCCGGCGAGGAAAAGCGTGAGTCCCACAAAGGTATAGATGAGCCCCTTCAGTATCCTGGAGAGCGGCCGCCGGGAAAGCTTGAGGTACCTCACTTGAAAGAGCCAGAACAGAAGCGCTAGGGGGAGAAGGGAGATGCCGATGTCCCGTATGGCCACGGGGAGAGCTTCGGCGAAGGGAGCCAGTATCGAACCGTTTTCGGCAGCGCCCGGGGGCAAAGACCCCGTTACCTTCGCAGACGGAGACAGGACGCTCATTGCAAGGACGGGCATGATCGCTCCCGCCGAGGCGATGCCCACTAAGCCAAAGCTATCCTCTTCAGAAGCAATACCTTTGAGCGATGAGACGCCCAGACCCAAGGCGAGCATGAAAGGAACGGTCATCGCTCCCGTAGTCGCGCCCGACGAGTCAAAAGCGATGGCTATGAACTCAGGAGACGAGTACAGGGCCAGTCCGAAGATGATGAGGTAAGAGACAATGAATACCCACCTAAGAGCGACGTTGCGGATGATCCTCAGAAAGCCGACCGCCAGCATGACGGCGATACCAATTGAGACGGCAACTACGAGAGACGCTTTGGAGATTACCCCCGACGTCACTTTGCTGACTTGGCCCGCAAGGATGTGGAGGTCTGGTTCACAGATACTTATCAGAAAACCTAGCCCTAGTCCTGCGGCCCCAACGATCCACAGCTTGTTGCTGTTGGCAATCGCCGAACCCATGTGGGTGCCTATCGCGGCAATACCGATCTCTGCGCCAAAGAGGAAGATAGAAAGCCCTATGATGATGAACAAGGCGCCTATGAGGAAGCGGGTAAGTACGATCGGTTCGAGGGGGACCACAGTGACGCTGAGAACAAGCACTATCACGACAACTGGAAAGACTGACATGATTACTTCCCGGAACTTCTCTCCCAGAACCGCCAGCTCAATCAACTCCCCCAATGCATATTGAGACTGTCCGGCTATCGCTCCTTCGTTCTATGTGTATGGCATCCTCCGCCGCGGGCTTTCTCTGATTCTCCCCGCAGGCAGGGATGGAGTCGGGCAGACTACTCTCTTATTGTACCAGTTGGAACAGCCTTCTTAAAGGTTACCTGTGCTGGAAGCCGGCGCCAAAGCATTGAAGGAGTCGGAGATGCTAAAGCGAAAGACTAACACGAGGTGATCGGTTTGGCTAGAGAGACTAAGGACCCCAAGGACATAAGGGGCGTTGATGACAGGTTTGATCTTGCGGTAACCGGCGACTCGTTTCTCACAAGTCCCATTTCCGCTTACCGGGAAGCGGACTTCCTAGCCTTATTCGACATAATCCGCAGCCATACGGCTGGGTTTACGAATCTGGAGGTTCTCCTTAATGACTGGAAAGGCGTGCCCGCGGCCGACAGCGGGGGTACCTACGCCGGAGCTGCAAGTTCACTAGTTGAAGAGTTCAAGTGGGCCGGTTTCCATATGGTATCCAGAGCCAACAATCACTCACTTGACTACTCCTACGAAGGGCTCCGGAGGACTAGCGAAGTCCTAGACAGGGCCGGGATTTGTCACGCGGGAGTCGGCGAGAACCTGGGAGAAGCGAGGTCGCCGGCTTACCTTGAGACGCCGAAGGGCAGGGTAGCCCTTCTCTCGGCGAGTTCCACCTTTGCCCCTTGGGGAAGGGCCGGCCACCAGAGGCCCGATTTCCAGGGACGTCCCGGTCTTTCACCGCTTAGGTACACGACCTACTACGAGGTCACCAAGGAGCAGATGGACTTCTTAAGGAGCATGGAAGAATCGCTGGGGCTCTCCGGCCTGAAAGCCCAGGCCAAGAAGGCAGGCTACCTCAATGAAGGAGAGGGAGAGCTCGTTTTTGCCGGCCAGCGGTTTGTTATTTCGGATAAGCCCGCCGTCCGCACGGAACCCAATACCCAGGACGTAGCCGAGATAACCAAGTGGATTGGAGACGCGAGAAGGCAGGCCGACTGGGTGTTTTTCTCACTCCACGCCCACGAAAGCCGCCTCCACAGGGACATCCCCGCAGAGTTCATTGAGACCTTTGCCCGGGCCTGCATAGACGCAGGCGCCGATGGTTTCCTTGGCCACGGCCCCCACGTCCTTAGAGGCATAGAAATCTACAAAGGAAAACCCATTTTCTACAGTCTGGGCAACTTCGTGTTCCAGAACGACTTGGTGCGCAAGCACCCCCAAGACATCTTCGACAGGGCCGGGCTCGGCCTAGAAGCCACTCCCGCGGATATGTACGACAAGAGGAGCATGAACGACACCAGGGGCTTCCCGGCAGACGTGGCTTACTGGGAGAGCATCTTGGCGTCCCTGCAATATGAAGGCGGGAGTTTCAAACGCGCGGTGCTTTACCCGGTGTATTTGGGCTGGGATAGACCTAGGTCGCAGCGGGGCCGTCCGACCTTGGCCCGGAAGGACATCGCCCGGAGGATCCTCGAGCACATGAAGAAGCTCTCGGAGCCATACGGGACCGAGATCCGCATTGACGGAGAAACGGCGGTAATAGAGGTCTGATGCCATACAGGTTTTTACATAGCCGCTCAAGACAGTGACGAGGAAGCGCCACAAGAGCCGGCGTGAAGTTATCTCAGCTTTCTGGCGCTTCCGGCGTACCTTATCCCCGCGAACTCGGCCAGGTCCCTATCCACAGTGACGAGATCGTCCCGTGTGAGTTCACTCGTGGACTTCTTCCCTATTGCCTGAATGGCAAGTTTCATTTCGGCCACGCAAGAACTGAAGAAGTTGGCGAGGGATTTAGCCGCTTTGTCTACATCCAGCCTATCGGCATAGCGGCCCGTATAGAGGGCCATCTGCGCCGGCGCCGCTTTGGGCACCACTTCCGTGATCTGGGTGTGGATGGCCGCCAAGACCGCTATGGAGCCTATGTACACGGCGTCTGCCCCCAGAGCCAGCGCCTTCAGGAAGTCGCCGGGCGTCTTGAGCCCTCCGGCCGCGATCACGCTGAATCGTTCCCGGATCCCTTCGGCGTTCAGCCAATCGACCGCGCGGACGAGACCGTATAGGGTAGGAAGCCCTACGTCGTCTTCCAGAGTAGGCGGCGCGACGGCCGTGCCCCCTTCCGACCCGTCGATTACGATAAAGTCCGCTCTGCTTCTCGCGACCACCTCAAGGTCCGGTTCGATGAAGTCGGAAGCGGCTATTTTCACTCCGACGGGGACGTCGTACTGAGCCTTCAGGTCGTCTACCAGTCCAATTATGGCTTCTGGGGCGTCTTTGCCCGGGTGCCTAGAGTGTATGACCGCGTCCTCGCCTTCTTTGAGGCCCATCGTCTTTCGGAGGTGGTCATCTATTCCGGCCGAGAGCACGGTTGACTCCACGCCACCGCCAAAGGCTCCCTGACCACACTGGACTTCGATGGCATCTAGCTGGCTCAAAGCCTCAGGCCCCCTCAAGAAATGCCCGCGGTTGTACTGTCCGACCATGTACTTGGCCAGCTTGCGCGTCTCGGGCGCCAGCCCCGACTCACCCGTGTTTGTGGAGGTTCCGACTATTGCCGATCCTTTGGCGAGAGCCATCTTGAGCCTGAGGCTCAGGGAACCTCCGTAGGACATCCCGGTGATCATTATGGGGATACTGAGCCGGAGCGGCTTTCTGGCGGTGGGTCCAATCACCGTCTCGGTGCTTATCTCTTTGATGCTCGCGGTAGGCAATTGGTGGAGCTGCCGGGGATTCAGGAGAATCTTGTGCCAAGGAGAGAGCACATTTGGGCTTCCAAACGGCCTCTGAAGCGGCATTCCGAGCTGCGCCCGCATCATCGCTTCCACGATCGCCCTGAGGCCGAGCTTTTCGGCCACGGTCACAACTTCGAACGGGTTGTTGGGGTAGTCCTCGGTAAGAAGGAGTTCCAATGCTTCATCGGTTATGGGGTTACCGATCGCATAGAGTAGCCGGTTAAGCACGAGCACCCGCCTCCCAATTAGGAAACTCTCGCAAAAAGCCAGAGCGGAAACTCTCGATGGAAGTGTTCCCTGGAAGGCAAGAAGCTTATCTAGTCTTCTTCCGAGGCTGGATTTGGAGACCTGAGACGGGGGCTTGGGTTGGGCTTGGATTGGCGGCTCAGGTTGGGGGCTTGAGTCGGGGGCTCTTCTTGGAGGTTGGTTCGGAGGCTCCATGGAACAAACCCCAGCATATGGGCTGATTATCCCTGAGGTTGCTTTCATGGGTGCATGTTTCCGTCAGAACGCTTTCATTAGTGCAAATTTCCCGCCGGATCTTTCCATCTACGCAACGATTCGCCGTGAACCCTTTCGCCGGTGCAAGCATCCCGGGCGGACACGTTCACATATGCAAGCATCCCGGGCGGACACATTCACATATGCAAGCATCCTCGGTGGACGTCGCCATCAGTGAAAGCAACCTTCTAGCAGGCAATAAAATGGAGCCAGCGAAGGGAATCGAACCCCCAACCTACTGATTACAAATCAGTTGCTCTGCCCTTGAGCTACGCTGGCCCACTTTAGCCGCTTTAACCGCGGGACAAAGATCATGCTACCGTCTAGAAGCGAGGGTGTCAACTCACCCGGAGTGAAGCGATTGCGTCAACCTACTGTAGTAATGCCACCCCACCACCTGCATGCCGGTGTCACAGAATACTCGCATGACTGATTGACCTAAGCCACTGTCGCAGCGGGGTTACCTTCCCCGCCAACACTGGCAGGTTGTCCGTCACCTCGCCAACC
>DUSU01000088.1 GCA_012842425.1 Candidatus Fermentithermobacillaceae bacterium
CCCGGCAGGAGGTGGCCGCGAAACTGACTGAGGCCCTGCAGAAGGTCCAGGCAGGTACCTACTTGGAGCCGGCCACCATCACCCTCGGTCAGTGGCTTGACAAGTGGATGACCGAGTACAAGAAGGGGCAGTTGAGGCCTCTGACCTATCAGAGCTACATGGGCACAATCGAGCGGCACGTCAAGCCCGCGCTGGGCCGCATACCTTTGGCCAAACTCCAGGCCCACATGATACAGTCCTTCTACAACGAGAAACTGACCTCCGGACGCAAGGATGGCCGAGGAGGCCTGTCTACCCGGGAGGTTCGATACTTCCACGCCATCATACACGGAGCGCTGGAGCAAGCGGTCAAAGAAGGACTCCTGGCACGGAACGTGGCCGCCGCGACAAGCCCGCCTACGGTGAAGAACAAACCCATGAGGCCACTCACGGAGGATGAGCTCCTTGCGTTCCTCGCGGCCGCCAGAGAGGAGCGGTTCTTCGCGGCCTACCTCTTGGCCGCCACCACCGGCCTCCGCCGCGGAGAGCTTCTTGGCCTCTGTTGGGACAGCGTAGACCTGACCGGCGGCGCCCTCGTGGTACAGCGACAACTGCTGCCCTTAAAGAATGACGAAGGCAAGCTCACGGTGGTCCTGGATGATGCCACAAAGAGCCAAAGCGGCCGGCGGAGTATCGCACTCACGGAGGACGCCGTATGCGCGTTGAAGGCTCACCGCAAGAAGCAACTCGAGGAGAAACTGCTTCTCGGCCCGGCGTACCAGGACCACGGGCTCGTATTCTGCAACGAGGACGGGACCCCGCTCGACCCGAGGAGCTTCACAAGGCGGTTCCAGCGGGTCCTCGAGAAAGCCGGGCTCCCCAAGGTGCGGCTCCATGACC
Source organism: Candidatus Fermentithermobacillaceae bacterium (assembly GCA_012842425.1). Taxonomy (GTDB): domain Bacteria; phylum Bacillota; class Sulfobacillia; order Fermentithermobacillales; family Fermentithermobacillaceae; genus UBA3951. Next base: position 880 of record DUSU01000088.1, read on the forward strand.
TCAGGCACACTCACGCCAGCCTACTCCTCTCGAGGGGCGTCCATCCGAAGGTGGTCCAGGAACGACTTGGCCACGCGTCCATCACCATGACCATGGACCTCTACAGCCACCTGTTCCCCAACCTCCAGGAAGCGGCCGCGGCCACGTTGAACGGCCTGGTGGAGAAGAGCGAGATCCGTAAAGAGAAGACGCTGCAGTAAGGAAGACGGTTTTCTGTATATCGATCGGCGGGGACCTGCCCTCCCCGCCGGTTTTCTTGCCCGTTCATATCGGTTGCAGTAGGGTTGCAGTCAAACCTCGGTTCTTGACGCTGTTGCAGTAGTCGCTCCTTCCTCGAAATAGGCGTCTAACAGCAGTGAGAGAAACTGAGTTTGAGGGTTCAGGCCCGTATGTTACTAGACAGCATGTCCTATCACAGCCCAGCGATTTTTCTCAAGGAGTCAAGTACCTCTTGCGCAGAGACTCCTTCACGGACGACAACCAGCACCGCGTCGTCGCCCGCGACGCACCCCAAGATGCCGGGAAGGTTCAAGGCATCAATGGCCTGCCCTACGGCAGCCGCCGTGGCTTCGATGGTTTTCACCAGGATTATGTTGCCTGAACTCTCCATGTCGAGGCAGCAATCGGCAAACAGTTTCTTGAACCGCTCACGATACACCGAGGAAGGGTCTCCCGGCATAAGGGCGTACTTGTACCTGCCGTCTCCCGAAGGAACCCTCACGAGGTTCAGTTCTTTGATGTCACGCGAAACGGTTGCCTGGGTTACTTTGATGCCTTCCCGCGCAAGCGCTTCGCACAGAGCCTCTTGACTGGTCACAACGTTCTGCGACACGAGTTCGATTATCCTCATCTGCCTCTTGGCCTTCACTGCAATCCCTCCCGGTTTGGCTTACCGTGGAAGTCTATCGGCACCTTCTTTGAGTTTTCGGCGCAACACATTGTAGAAAGACCAGCCCTCACGCCTGAGTAGTGTGACCTTCGGACCGGCTACTGAGACCCGTACTATGTCGCCTTTCTCAAGGGAGAAAAACTCCTGGCCGTCAAGGGAAAGAGAGGTCGACTGGCTAGGCTCGACGACCTCGACCTCGCAAGGCTCATGCGCGGGGAGCACGATAGAGCGAGAGTACAGCGTGTGAGCGCAGACAGGGGTCACGAGAAGCGCTTCGATTGAGGGCTCCATTAGCGGCCCGCCCGCCGAAAGCGAATATGCCGTAGACCCCGTGGGGGTTGCGATAATAACGCCGTCGGCGGAATAGGTGTCGACAATGTTTCCGCCTACCCTGAGAGTCGTGATCGTCATCCGTCCGTAAGGCCCTTTGACCACGCAAGCCTCGTTCATGGCCAGTCCCGTCCGAACGATCTGTCCATCCCTTACGACCGATGCCCTGAGGAAAATCCGCTTGTCTTCTTTATAACGTCCCGCTAGGAACTGGGGGAGTGTGGAAAAAACCTCTTCTGACTCGAGCTCGGTAAGGAATCCAAAGTGGCCCAGGTTGACTCCGAGTAGGGGGATTCCCCTGCACCCCAGAGCCCGTCCGGCAGCCAAAAGCGTGCCGTCTCCCCCGAGGACGATGGCGAACTTAACCCGCTCTGGCCAGAGCCTAAGCGGGAGGTCGTGGCCGGCTCGCCCCACCAGCACCGAGAGGCAAGGCGGCAGGCACCCACGATAGCCCTGGACATCCAACCAGTCCAAAAGCCGCGCCGAAAGCTCACGGCTGCCTTCCTTGTGAAGGTTTGGATATACACCTATAAGTGTTCTTGAATTACCGGTCATAGGTCTCCTTCAAGAAGTGCCGGACCCGCTCGGCAATTGATTCTGCATCCAGTCCCGACAGCTTTCTAAGTTCAGTTTGTGAGCCGTGCCTGACGAAAGCATCCGGCAGAGAGACTGCTGTGACACCCCTGTGGCTTCCGATGCCGGCCGCAAGGCTCTGCACGGCCTCTCCCAGACCTCCGGCTGCCACGTTTTCTTCCACAACCACAAGCGGCGCGGAGTTTAGGAGGTCGATAATCAGGTCCCGGTCGAGCGGCTTTACGAACCTGGCGTTTACCACGCCGCACAAGATGCCGCTTCGAGAGAGGATCTCTGACGCCTCAAGCGCCGGGTAGACGGTGCTCCCCACGGCCAGGATGTTAGCGTCGGTTCCCCGCGACAAGACTTCACCCTTGCCAATCTCAAGCACCTCGGGATTCTGAAGTGCATCCCGGTACGGCGTTCCAGGAGCAGCTCCCCTCGGATACCTTATCGCGCACGATTCGGGGACCTTGAGGGCCGTGTACAGCATGTTCACGAGTTCTCTCTCGTCTTTGGGAGCCATCACGACCATGCCGGGAACCGTTCGCAGATAACTCAGATCAAACTCGCCGTGGTGGGTTTCTCCGTCTTCTCCGACAAGTCCTGCTCGGTCAATCGCGAACACGACCTTGAGGTTCTGTTGGGCGACGTCTTGGACTATCTGGTCGTAGGACCTTTGCAGAAAAGTAGAGTAGATCGCAACGACGGGGAGAAGCCCACCTTGGGCCAGCCCCGCCGCGTAAGTAACGGCGTGGCTCTCGGCAATGCCGACATCGAAGAACCGGTCGGGGTACAGTTCTTTGAACTCGCCCAGTCCCGTCCCGTCCGACATGGCCGCGGTGATCGCCACAAGTCCGGGATGGGTCTTCGCGAACGTGCACATGGCCTCTCCGAAAACCTTGTTCCAAGCGGGAGGCCCTGCTTTCCGGAATATCTCTCCGGTCACCGGGTCAAAGGGGCCCGGGCCGTGATACTTCTCAGGATCTTTCTCGGCAGGCTCGTAGCCTTTCCCTTTCTTGGTGACGACGTGGATTATGACAGGTTCCTCTAGGGTTTTGGCGTGCTCAAGAACACGCTGCATGGCCTCTATGTCGTATCCGTCGATGGGGCCGTAATAGGCGAAGCCCAGCGACTCAAACCATGACCCTGGGAACAGGAAGTGCTTGATACCGCCCTTGAGCCTGCGGAGCATCCGCACGGCAGCCGGTCCGAGGCTCGGCATCTTGTCGAGGACCCTCTCCAAACGCGCCTTAGCGGACCTGTACAAGGGCGCGAGCCTCAGAGCCGTGAGGTAGAACGATAAGCCTCCAACGTTCTCGGATATCGACATGGAGTTGTCATTGACGACCACAATTAGCCGGCTCCCAAGGCCGCCCGCATTGTTTAGGCCTTCAAACGCCACGCCTGAAGTTAGCGACCCGTCGCCTATTACCGCTATTACGTGGTAGTCTTCGCCCTTGAGATCGCGCGCCTTGGCAAGCCCCAGAGCGTAGGAAATGGAACCCGAGGCGTGACCCGTGTCGTACACGTCGTAAGGGCTCTCCGCACGTTTTGGGAAACCCGAGATTCCGCCCAGCCGGCGCAGGGTGTGGAAAAGATGATCACGGCCTGTGACCAGTTTGTGGGCATATGCCTGGTGGCCCACATCCCAGACGATCTTGTCTCTCGGAGCGTCGAATACGGAGTGTAACGCCAGAGTAAGCTCCACGACTCCCAGTGAAGACGCCAGGTGACCTCCGTTCTTGGATACCGTTTCGATGATGCGGTCGCGTATGTCTTTTGCGAGCGCCCGCAGTTCAAGAGGTGATAGTCGCTTTAGGTCCTCAGGTGACTGGATGCTCAAGATTCCTGACATCTACCCTTTCCTCTCCCGTATGATTCTGCGCCGGATCCGTCCGAGGAACAGGATTATGCTTTCAGCGTACTTCAAAGCCAGGGGCTTGAAAAGTGCCTTACCCCCGACGCTCAGCATAGACGCTATTCCCACGGCGATGCTGGTCGCAACGGCCCAGTCGGCGAAAGGCACGTACTGTCTTGTCCTGTACACGAGGGCAACTGCCAGAGCGCCGGCCATAGTGGCCGCAACATCACCTGCCAAATCGCTAAATACGGATGAAACCTTAGAAGCGTTCCTCACGAACCAAACCGCCTCTCTCGCCCCCGGGACCTTCCTGGATGCCATAGAAAGAAGCGACTGCTCTTTTGCCCGGGTTCCGGCGAGCCCCACGGCGTCGCTCATGATCCCAAACATGACAACAATGAAAAACAGGGGCACCCCGAATGCAGGCGGGATCGCCTCTGCCAATCGCTCAAACGTGAGGTTCATAAAGAAGCTAAGGATAAAGGCACTGAGTGCGAAAACAAGCGTTCCGGTCAGGAAACTTCGCTCTCTCTTCTTTCTGCCCATGCCTGTCTTCCGCCTCCGAGGGGCAGCGCTTGCAGTTAATCTTGTGACTTTAGGTCCAGCAGGCTTTCCCGCCGGCCTACCGTGGCTTTCGCCCCCGGCGGTTCCCCTTTAAGGCCGGCCTGCCGCGTCGCCGCAGGCAGAGCTGGATCACCACTTAGTTCACACCGCAACCCCACAAGCGCCCACTTGGGACAGTCTAGGAGTTTTCCTCAAAGGCCCCCCATCTCTAGCCTTTTTTGCAGCAACGGGTTTTCAGGAGGAACCTTCCTACCCGGCCACTCAAGGCAGGCCATTCCTCATAGGGATTGAACCGCTGGGACGATCGTCCCACCGAAACCAGGGCTCTCCCCTACATGCCGTTGTAGGTTTCCCTGATTTCCTCTTCCCTAAAGAGGCCGGAAGCTGGGCGCAACCGGCACCCCCTCAGGGCGGATCGGTATGGCCCGTGACGGATTTTTAGCCCCGCCTTTGAGATGGGTCAGCCCACTAGAATACTGCGCCCACCCGGAGCGTACAAGAAATTATACTCTAACTGGGGTTTTATCTCAAGGTTCGGCCTGCGCACGACCTTCGCGGGACCGTCGCATGGCTTCCGTATGACTCGCGTGACCGCAGCTTGGCTTCCGTATGACTCGCGTGACCACAATGACCTCGCGTAATCATCGCTGGACCATCGCCAGGCCTCACGGGATCGTCGCCGGACGACCGTCACGGCCTCGAGCGACCTTCGCAGGTCTCTCAATAGCCTTCGTGTGACTTCAGGAACGCCGTCCGATAGTTCGATAGTTGAGTAACTGTCACATTTTGCTAGTTGGCGGCATCCTATGTTCCTTTTTTTGCCAGATGCAACCTTCCTATGTGGTGATTCTTGCTAGATAGCGCCGACGGATCTTGCATCTTCTGCTAGATACCATCGCTCGATCTTGCAGCTTATGCCAGTTGATCAGTTGATCAAATGAAGCTGACACTCACGCCCGCCGCTGATAGGCAGGTTGAAGCCAATGTGCGATCTCTCAAGAATGCGCAAGATGTACATATCCTCCGAGAGGAGCACTGACAGGAGGGGCGACAGGAGGCTCGGACAAATATCGGGGAGCTCCTCGGGAACTCCGAGGACTATATGAAACGCCGAGCTTAGCCCAGCTTACTCACGAGATAGTGAGCGGCGAGTCTTCCCAGCAGATAGTCCGGTCCCGCAAATTGCCTGCACAGCTCTTGGCACCTCTGGAGGCCCATGATGGCCTCTTCGCGGGCTTTCTCCAAGGATATCGTCGCCGGCAGAGTGGCTTTTTGGTCTTCTGTACCGCCTTGACTTGCATCCTCAATGTCATCCAAGATCTGAAACGCGACGCCGAAGCTCATACCCGCGTCTCCTGCCCGCCGGACGATCTTGTCAGGAGCTCCGGCCAGTATGGCCCCGAGCCTGGCGGCCGTCTCAAACAGCCTGCCCGTCTTCAACCTGTACATGAGTCGGACCCGTTCAGCGGGATCGGATTGGCCGGCTGGGTCGGCAGGAGTGGCCTCATCGATCCGGTCGTTTGACATCTCCGGCTGCAGATCGAGCACCTGGCCCCCTACCATCCCGGCTGCTCCGGCCCCATAGGCCAGGGCCCGTATTCCCTCTACGACCCGGTAGGGCGGAAGGTCAGAAGTACATGCGGTCTCGAAAGCCAATGTCAACAAGGCATCCCCGGCCAAGACTCCCATGGCTTCTCCGAATTTCTTGTGACAAGCAGGCCGGCCGCGGCGCATGTCTGCGTCATCCATGCACGGCAGGTCGTCGTGGACGAGAGAGTATGCCTGTATCATCTCAATGGCCAGCGCGAAGGGCATGGCGTCTCCATTGCCGCCCAGACTCTTGTAGGTCGATAGGACGATTGCGCCGCGGAGGCGCTTTCCGCCTTCCGTCGAGTAGGCCATGGCTTCACGGATTAGCGGCACGTCGCAGCGGTAACCGGACACGGCCGCCTCCATGGCCTCGTCTATTGACGCCTTGAGGCAATCTAGTTCTTTGAACAAGTCCTCCACAAGCCTAACCTCCAACCTAATCTCCGACCTAATCCCCTACCTAATCTCAAAGCTTCCAACTCAACCCCAACGCCCAAACCCTGGAGCGCCGCGCTCGACCATGAGCCGCCAGGCTGCGACGGCACGAATCCTGCTGGGCCTAAGACTAGCCCGGTGTAAGACCAGCGTGGTATGAGACTCGCTTAGCATGAGTTAACTTGGTACGAGACAAGCTCGCGACGATACCGACCCGGCATGCCACCAACTTTGTCTCCCGAGATTAGCCCTGGCATGCGACTAACCTGCAACGAGACTAACACTGCGTGCGAATAGCCTTGCCACGATACTAACTCGCCGTGCAACAAACCTGCCGTACGACTACCACGACATGCGACTAACTTGACATGAGACTAATCTCCGGTACCTGGGTCCTCCGATACTCCGGATTCCTTGGGAGCGGAAAGAATCTCTTCGACTTTCCGTTCTGCCCTATCGAGGATACTCTCCAACCGTCGGGCCAAAGCTATTCCTTCCTCGAACTTCGCGAGTGAATCCTCGAGGGAAAGTTCTCCGCTCTCCAAGAGCTTGACTATCTCCTCCAGCTGCTTGAGAGCCTTGGCGAAATCCATCTCCTCAGGCACGCTCATGGTCATCCCCCTCATTCTCGCCCTACGTTAAGCACTGTCAACCCTACGTCAAGCGCTGTCAACCCCGCGCCGAGCACTGTTAACATTACGAGAAAAACCGTAATCTCTGCGCCGGAACTATCGCCCTGTGTCAAAGATCGCTCGCCTTTTCTTTTTTCTCTCGGCCTTCCTCTCCATCTTCGCCGGCCACAGATTCCTCAACCCGGCACACCAGCGACCCCTTCATCAAAGAAACCTGGACGGTTGTGCCCCGGGGCGCATGCTCCGCGCTCCTCACGATCATTCCGTCTGGCACCCTGCGCACCAGGCTAAACCCTCGTGAAAGCACTCTGAGCGGGCTCAAAGCATCCAGCTTGGCGGATACATTGGCCAAAGCGACCGATTTCTTCTCCATTACTGCGGCCATGGCGGACTCAAGGTCTCGGGTTGACCGCATGAGGGATTCCCTCCATGACACCAGGAACCAGTCGGGTCTTTCCAGGGCGGGCCTCCCGCGCAGGAGGCTCAGCATCTGGCGGTACCCGCCGATCATCTTGTAGACCTCATTTCGCATGTCTTCTTCGTAGCCTCTCACCTGCGACATGAGGTCCTGAGCCGCCGGTACCACCAGTTCGGCGGCCTGCGACGGAGTAGCTGCCCTGGCATCGGCCACGAGGTCGGCCACCGTCACGTCCCTCTCGTGGCCTACGGCCGAAACCACCGGCACCCGGGAGGCATAGATCGCACGCGCCAAAGCCTCGTCGTTGAAAACGAAAAGGTCCTCTTGTGAACCACCGCCCCGCCCGATAATGATGACGTCTACCTCGGGGACCTGGTTCAATATGCTCAAGCCGCGGATGATGCTCTGGGCGGCTCCGTCTCCCTGGACCTTTGCATCCACGACGACAAAGGATACTCCCCTGAACCGGCGCCTCCCCACGCTGACGATATCTTTGATGGCCGCTCCGCGGACCGACGTGACAAGACCGATTCTCCTCGGAAAGAAAGGCAGAGGCCGCTTCCTCTCCTGACGGAAGAGCCCTTCCTTCTCGAGCTTCTCCTTGAGCTTTTCAAGGGCGGCGTACAGCGCTCCGAGGCCCGACGGCTCCATGTAATTGACGTAAATCTGGTACACCCCGTCGCGCTCGAATACAGATACGCTGCCCGCGGCTATGACCTCTGAGCCTTCCGATGGCACGAAGGAAAGCCTGAGCGCGTCGCTCCGCCACATAACGGCCTTGACGCTGGCCTTTTCGTCCTTCAGCGTGAAGTAGAGGTGCCCCTGATAGTTGCGGAGGTTCGCGATCTCGCCCCTCACCACAACTTGCTGGAGGAAACCGTCCGACCGGAGAAGGTCCCGCACGTAGGCGTTTAGCTGGGATACGGTTATCGCCTTGTTCGGATCCATGAGCGGCGAATCACCTCTCTTGACGAAGGATACCGGCCAGCTCCTGGCCGGTATCCGGTTTTGTCGCCTGTGAATAACTTCGAGCCCCTTCAGCCCCATACCTCCCCGAGTCGTTCCGGGGATGTACCGGGGGCAGCAATCTCAGAGGTCAGGGCCTTACCTCACCACTTGTTCTGAGGTCCCGAAAGGAACTCGTGGATGTCCTTGGCTGCGGCCTTTCCTGCGCCCATAGCCAAGATTACCGTGGCGGAACCCGTCACGGCGTCGCCGCCTGCCCAGACCCGCTCCCTGGTGGTCCTGCCGGTCTTCTCATCGGCGATGAGTCCACCCCACGACTGGGCCTTCAGACCCGGGGTTGTCTGGGAGATGATGGGGTTCGGCGAAGTGCCGAGCGCCATGATGACGATGTCGCAGTCCATGACGAACTCAGAACCGGGGATGGGCACGGGACGACGCCTTCCCGACTGGTCGGGCTCGCCGAGTTCCATCTTCACGCACTTAAGGCCCTTGACCCAGCCCTTTTCGTCTCCAATGACCTCCACCGGGTTGGTGAGGAAGTGGAACTTGACGCCCTCTTCCTCGGCATTCTCGACTTCTTCAGCCCTAGCGGGCATTTCGGCACGGCTCCGCCTGTAGACGATGGAGGCCTCTTCGGCGCCAAGCCTGAGCGCGCACCTCACTGCGTCCATAGCGACGTTGCCCGCTCCGACCACGACCACCCGTTTCCCTCTCTTAATCGGGGTATCCCACTCGGGGAACAAGTAGGCCTTCATGAGGTTGATCCTGGTAAGCCACTCGTTGGCCGAGTAGACACCGTTCAGGTTTTCGCCCGGGATGCGCATGAACATGGGGAGTCCTGCGCCGCTAGCAACGTACACAGCCTCAAAACCGTCATCAAACAGGTCTTCTATGGTGATGGTGCGTCCGACGACGACATCGGTTTCGATCTTCACGCCAAGGGCTCTCACGTACTCAACTTCGCGCCTCACGACTTCCTTGGGAAGCCTGAACTCGGGAATCCCGTAGATGAGAACGCCACCGGGCTCGTGGAGCGACTCGAAGATGGTTACCTCATAGCCCAACTTGGCCAGGTCGCCTGCCGCCGTGAGCCCAGAGGGGCCGGCTCCCACGACGGCAACTTTCTTCCCATTTGAGGCCGGTTTCTCGGGCGTCGCAGCGCCGTTCTTCGCTTCCCAGTCGGCCGCGAAACGCTCCAGCCGTCCGATGGCGATAGGCTGCCCGGTCCTGAGAAGCACGCATTTGGACTCGCACTGGTGCTCCTGGGGGCAAACCCTACCGCAGACGGCGGGCAAGCTGTTAGTCTGCTTAATTACGTCAATGGCTTCTCTGTACTTCTTGTCCTTGATAAGTCCGATAAACTTGGGGATCTGGACCGATACGGGACAGCCCACAACGCACTGGGGGTTCTTGCACTGGAGGCAGCGCGCGGCTTCGGCCAGTGCCATTTCCTCGGTGTATCCCATCGCCACCTGCGAGAAGTTTCTTGCCCGCTCGGCGGGGTCTTGCATCGGCATCGGCGTTCTCTGTTTCACGGGCATTACTTTCCACCTCCGCACTGGCAGCTCTCAACGGCTACCTTCTCTTCGGCCCTGTACGTCCCGGCCCTCAGCCAGGCCTCGGCCCAGTCAACCTCATGGCCGTCAAACATCGGTCCTTCAACGCACACAAACCTGGTCTTGCCGCCCACGGTGATCCGGCAGGCGCCGCACATGCCCGTGCCGTCTACCATAATCGGGTTCATGGAGACCCACGTCTTGAGCCCGTACGGCCGAGTGGTCTCGCATGTGGCACGCATCATGGGGATTGGCCCTACCGCGATTACCTCGTCGCACTTAAGCCCACCGTCGATGAGTTCCTTGAGCTTGTCCGATACGAACCCTTTGAAACCACGGCTTCCGTCGTCGGTGCAGATATGCACTTCATGGGAGCACGCCCTCATCTCATCCTCCAGGATGATGAGGTCCTTGGAACGGGCTCCGATGATGCTTATGACTTTGACTCCACGCTTGTAGAGCTCCTTGCACTTGGGGAGAATAGGCGCTACGCCTACTCCGCCTCCAACGGCCACGACGGTTCCGCTTTCGGGGAGCTCGGCGGGTACTCCAAGAGGACCTACCAGGTTCAATATGCTGTCGCCGACCTCGAGTTTACCCAGGAGAATGGTGCTTAGGCCAACTTCCTGGAAAACCAAGGTGATCGTGTCTTTCTCGCGATCGTAGTCGGCGATAGTCAAGGGGATCCTCTCGCCGTTTTCCCTGACGCGGAGGATGACGAACTGGCCCGGCTGGGCCTTGGCCGCGACAAAGGGATTCTTTACGACAATGAGCTTCGTGACTGGGGTAAGGTTCTTCTTCACCAGTATCTCGTTCATCCGGCTGCCTCCCACTTTTCTCTTTGCGCCTAAAAGCACCACTTCACATTGTACTAAACAACACGAAATATGCCCATAAGTACACCGTTGACAAATCTGGGACTTGCGTGAGTGCTGAACTCTTTGCACAGTTCAAGCGCCTCGTTTATTACTACTTCCAGTGGCGCTTCTTTCACGTACAAAACCTCTGCAACGGCCATTCTCAAGATGGAAAGGTCCACTTTGGGCATTCGGGAAATAGCCCATCCTTGGGAAGCGCGGGATATCATAGCATCAATCTCGCCAACGTGGTTCACGGTCTCATAGAAGAGGCGCCTCGCGTACTCAAGGCTCTGAGGCGCGTCGGACGGGATGAGACTTCCGAAGAAGTCCTGGGCTATATCTTGGAATATGGTCTCAAGGTCACCTTCTTTGACACTTTCCCAACAAAAAAGCGCAGAAAGCGCAAGGACCCTGGAGTCATGCCTCTTGATCGTTGCCTTTTTCTTTGTCAATGGAAATCCGGTCTTCCCGGAAGTTTCTCTTCCAGGAACTCCCTAATACCCCTTCCCTCATCGTCTATCCACTTGCCAATATAATACCCGAGAAACGTAGCCGTCCCCAGGACAAGAGTCTTCCACAGGCCGAGGGAGATTAGGCACACACCGCACAGAAGCCCGATGGTAGTACCCGTAGCCCTGCCCGGATATTCCTTTATGTACTGGAGGACTCTCTCCCATACTTGTGCCATGCGGAAGTACCTCCTACCGTCTTGGGTCCATCGATATGTCGGATACGGTAACCTTTACCGTCTCAACAGTCACGCCAACGATATCGCGGACATAGCTCGCCGTGGTCTTCTGGATCTTGTCGGAGAGGTCGGGCAGGTTGGCGTCCAAGGCGGCCTTCACGTCCAGAGCGACCCAGATGCCTGTCTTTCCCTTGGACAAGTGCACTCGAGTCTTGACCTCCCGGACTCCCGGGATCTTGGACACTACCCTCGATACCAAGCTCTTGACCGCCATCAGGGAGATCCTGACTTCTCCCATGTCGCTATCGTGGATTACGGCTTGGTCGGGCACTTTCTTGAAGGCGTAGTAGATGAACCTAATCCCCGCCAGGAATATGAGAGACGATACGATGCCGACCGTGGTCCTGCCTGACGACGACGTCATTATGTTCCTCGTCCATACCGTCGGAAGCTCCCACCCGAAGGTTACGAGCAGGGTAAGGAAAGATATTACCGTGAGAGCCAGTGCATAGAGGCTTAGAACCACCCTGTCAAGTATCCCCATATATCCACCCCACCGGATTATTGGTCTTCCGCGTCGAAGTTGGCCTGCTCCTGGAACGTCACTCCCTGAACGTGGATGTTGACTTGAGTCACTTTGAGATCGGTCATGCTCTCCACAGATTTCTTGACGCTCTCCTGTACCTTATACGCAACTTCCGGTATTCGGGCTCCGTACCTCACGGAGAGATAGAGGTCCAAAGCCACTTCGCCGTCGTTGGATATGACGCGGACTCCCTTGGTGGGGTTCTTCCTTCCAAGGATAGCTCCTCCTAGGTCGCCAACAATGCTGCTGGACATCCCGGCAACCCCTTGCACTTGGCACGCGGCCGTACTAGCTATGGCCCCGATCACTTCGTCGGATATCTTGACTTCCGATTCGGCACGAATGCCGGCATCCGTCCCGGTAGGTTGATCTCCAGACACCCGTTATCCTCCTAAGCCGGCTCATAAGTCAAAGAGCCTCAGCGTTATGTCTATCTAGCACTACACGAACCATTATACAAAGTGTTCCAGCTAACCTGCAATGCGGGCCACGGGCATTGCACCGTGCCTGGCGGCGCATCTCCGCAGGTCAGCCGGTATCATTCACGGCAGGTCTCGTTCACGAGCCACCCGCACCGATAAGCCTGCCGCACTCAAGGGCCGGCTTCATTCACAATTCCTTCACATTCACAAGCCAGGCTCATTCACAGTAGAACACGGTGATCTTCTCGAGCCCGAGCTTGGTGACCTTCCTCACTGCTTCTCCGATCTGGGCCACGTCCCGTTCGGTCAAGGACTTCGCCCTCACCGCCACGGTGCAGGCATCAGGCGACAAGAAGACAAGAGAGTCCCACCCTTTCGCTTTCAGGAGCCCCTCGATCTTGAGCTCTTTTCCCATCGTGTCCACCAGGAAGAGGTACTGGGCGTGGGCGGCGTCCCTCGCCTCCTTGGACGCTTTCGGGTCGTTCATCACGGCTTTCACCATGTCGACCTGCTCTTTGTGGGTCTTCTCCCTGTCTAGCCTGAACTCGACGAAGAAGTCGGTATCCTCGCCCGCAAGTGTGCTGGCGGGCACTACGCCTCGGTCTGAGAAAAACAAAGCGAACTGGGACCACTTGGAGGCTATGTAGTACAGAAGAGCCCCAAGCAGCACGATGTACAGGACGACTTTCCAGTTTACTCTTTTCAGGACGCGCAGACCGGTTGCCCCGGTTGAAAAGCTCGCGAACCGCACTCTAGCTTCCTCCTTTCATGGGAGCCACCTGGATCCTGTAGAGCGGGATGCCCAAGAGCGCTTGGGCGGCACGGTAGATATCCTCCTTAATTCCGGAAGACGAGGCCCCCTCGGCTACAATGAGGCAGCCGGCCACCTGTGGGAGGATTGTCTTTTCGATCAAAGGAGTCTCCGAGGAGCCGAACCGGCCACTTACGGGCTGTGCCACCTCGTTTTCGGAGATGTTCTGCCTGGTCTGGCCGCCTTCCAAAGTCTCGGTCTGCGAGCTCATAGACCTCGACACGTTCTCAGCGTAGATGGTCTCGGGTCCTGACGCCAGGGTCACCTTGACCCTGACCTTGCCGACGCCGCGTATGGAACCTATGGCCTCCTCAAGAGCGGCCTCTATAGTCCGTGCGTGCTCGAGGAGTTCCGCCACGGTGGCGTCTTCCGAAGTACCCTTCTTCGGCCGCCCGGTTAGGAAAGTGCCGGCCAGTATGAGGGCTACTCCGACGAGCCCCAAGAGGACAAGTCGCAGGTTCTGCGGCTTAAGAAGGGCCTTCGCGTCCATGGTGGGTTTCACTTCGTTCTCACCTCTTAAGGACCAAGGATTGATATCTCGACCTTTTCACCGGGAATGCCCGTGTAAATCTCGATGGCCTCGCGAAATGCGGCCAGTTCATCCGCGGATGTAGGCTCAACCTCGACATCCACCCGATCCAGGGAAAACCCTCCGTCTTTCGTGCTTACCGAAACTGCCTTTACCCCAACCCCGCACGTCTCACCCAACTCTCTTATGCGGCGGGCCGTTTCGTTACTGTAGAACTCCCCCAGGGCGAAATCCGCGAACGTCTCGGTAGCCGTCTGTGGTAGACCGGGGGTGCCCGACCTCAAGATCCCTGCCAGAGGCGCGATGACGCACAAAAGGATGAGCAGTTCGGACACGAACTTGGCCTGCCGCACGACCGACTTGGGGACGAGGAGCATCACCGTAGACGCGAACACGGCAAGGAGAAACACTCCCCGGGCCCACACTCTCACGGACTCCAAATCTCACACCTCCACGAAAACAAGTCCACAAAGAACAAGCCCTATACCGGCCTGACCGCCTGGGCAACCAGGGAAAGGCAGATTACGAACACGAAACACGTCACAAACACGGACATTGCGAGAAGGGCAATCCCGTCCGACATGCTCTTCAGAGACCTACTGACCTCATTGCCGCAGAGAGGCCCCAGGACTGCCACCGAAAGTCGCCAGACAACCAGGCAGGAAAGGATCTCAAGGAGGGGGGAGAAAAGCACGCCGAAGAGGGCGATGCTCCCGGCAAGCCCCAAGGCCGACTTTAACCCGTAGGCCGAACAAAAGAACATATCCATAGTGTCGCTTACGAGCTTTCCGGCAACCGGGATAAAGGTGCCGCTCATGTACTTGGCGGTCCGGAAGGCCATGCCGTCGGCCAGGGCCGATGCCGCCCTCTGGCCCTGTACCGCCCCAACGAAGCAGGCCATCAGGACCCCGATCCCTATGAAGGCCACCTGCCTTAGCATAGACGCGATGCCCGATACCCGTTCCCCTCCGCCCAGGTTGCCGGCCATATCCAGCGCGATGGACGTGTATATCATGGGAAATGCCACATCCAAGACGAAGACGCTGACCACGGTCCCCATCCCAAAAACTAGCGGGTGGAGCACCCCCGCCGTAACAGGCATGCCCGAAACAAGCGACAGCCCTGAAAGCGCAGGGATGAAGGCAAAAAAGGCAGACCGCAGGTTCTCCATGGCCGTCCTTGCTATGCCCAACACGTCGCGAAAAGAGAGCACCGCCAGGGCGATGAGGGCGAGGTGGGACGCCCACAGGGCCAGTTTGTTGACTCCTCCGGGCGAGATGGTCGTGGCAAGGATCTCGAGGCATGCCATGGCGACGCCTATGAGCACGATTTTGCCGAGTATCTTGGAGTTCGCGAGAAGGCCGCCCGCTACGGTCTTCGCGAACACCCTCCCAAGGTCGCTGAGGGGGAGCCCCTTGCCGCTCAAGATATCGCTCACTATGCCCCGCCAGCTCAGCTCTCCGTCCCCGACCATGTCCCTGAATACGCGGTCGATGGGGTTAGTGACTCCCGAGTCTTCCAGGTTTCTAAGCGAAGACCTCCAGAGTTCAGCGCCGTCTCCGGAGTCGCCCGGTCCCCGCGGCTCTCCCGCGACTGTCTCAACGAGGCCTTCCGGCGACGCAAACGCGCACGAGAGGAACGCCAGGAGACCGAGTATGAGGACAAGTATCTTTAGGTAACCCTTCCTGCCCATTCCCCTCACCCTTACGACATAAGAGACCTGATTACGTTCAAGACTTCCTGGACTATGGGCAGGGCCGATACCAGGATCAGTATCTTCCCTGCCATCTCAACCCTTGTGGCCACCATCTCCTCACCGGCATCCCGGCAGATCGATGCCCCCATGTCGGCAACGTATGAGATGGCGAGGACTTTCAGGACGATCCCGAAGTAGAGGGGCTCGATACCCGACTCCGCGGCAAGGTTCCCGAACACGGCGATGACCGCTGACAGCCGGGGCAATATCATGAAAAAGAGCATGAGTCCCACTACGAGCGAGAGACCGAGCGAAAGTTCAGGCCTTTCCCTACGCACAAGAAGCAAGACAACGCTGGCGACGATGCCAAGCCCGACTACCTGGAAAATGTCCACCGGATGCACCTCACGGCAGTTGGAATGTCGACCTCACAGAGTTGAAGAAGTCTGCCACCAGACCCGTGACCAGCGTAAGGACAATGACTATTCCGGTAAGAGTGACGAGCCACGCGTACTCCTCTTTGCCTGCCTGCTTGAGGACCGAGTGCAGCACGGACACGATAATCGCCAGCCCGGCGATCTTGAATATGAGATCGACGCTCAGCATGGACCAACCCCCTCGTCTAGATGAGCACGATGACGGCCGCAAGTCCGGTCAGAACTCCCAAGTGCCGGTACATCCTGGCCTTCTTCTCGTAATCGCCCTCGGCCGAACGCAAGAAGGACCGGACTCTGTCTATGGACATGTCTATATACCTGAGCTGCTCCTTATGACCGCTTGTACCCAAGGTCTTGACCAGTTCGCCCAATGTCTCCCGCGCAAACCGCGGTATAGCCTCGCCGGTCTCCTCCATCGCCGAGAGAAACACATCTTCCGGAGTGCGCCTCCCCGATATCCCCGACCGGTTCCCCATGAGGCAAAATAGCTCGCCCACGGCCCCTCCTGCCCTTTCGCCTGCCGCGATCATGGCCGCAGGAAGCGGCCGAAGCATGTAGGAGACTTCCGATGAGAGGGCCTCCAGCGCGATCTCTAGCCTACGGAGCTCTTTGATCTCCTCTTCCAGAGCCCGGGCCGCGCCGGCGCCTGCCGCTGCTGCCGTCCCCACGATGAACATCGCACCGGCCAGTTTGAGGAACACTCCCATTACCTCCCTACGGTGCCGTTTCTTGTCCTCTCGATGCGTCCACCGGCGCACGGATCGAGGCGAGCCGGCTGCACAGAGTCTCTACGCCCTGGGCATATCTCCAACGTACTCGACGGTGCCAGGACCCTTCCGCCTGGAGAGGACAACCGCCTTATCGAAGTAGCCTTCGGTGATGAGCCACCTGGAGTACGGCCGCATCTTGAGCTGCTCCAAACTGCTCCCATGGCATGTGGCAAGCACGACTGCGCCGCCTGAGATGGCCGCCGCTACGGCCCTCGCGTCTTCTTCTCCCCCTATCTCATCCGTGGCCACAACGTCCGGTCCCGCGGAGCGCATGACCATCATGAGCCCCCGCGCTTTAGGACACCGGTCCAACACGTCTGCACGCGGACCGACGTCATGCTGGGGAATGCCTCCATAGCACGCCGCAATCTCCGAGCGCTCGTCCACGATGCCGACCTGACAAGGCCGGATCCCGGCCTCGGGCATCCCCTCACCGGAGATGCGGCACAGATCGCGGAGGAGAGTGGTCTTCCCCGCCCCGGGCGGTGAGACGATCAGTGTCGAGGCGAGCCGCCCGTCGGGACCGGCCAGTTCCTTGGCCAGTGAGGCGCCGGCGCCCCGCACCGCCCTGGCAATCCTGAAGCACAGGCCCGAGACCTCGCGTATCCGAACCGTCCCATCGGTCCAGACCGCAGCCTGCCCGCTCAGCCCTACTCTGTGCCCTCCGGGGATGGTTATGTAGCCGCCTGCGAATTCGCTCTCCAGCGCGTAGTAGGAACAGTCACTGATCAGAGACAAGGTCCGCGCAATCTCCTCGCGGGAGGCTACAATCTCGGGGATGCCGGGGCGGGAGCCGTCCAAAAGGATGTCGCTCCTTGGCAGGACGATGCAAACGGGAAGCCCGGACCGGATCCGCAATTCGTTGACCGGCGTGCCGCGGGGCAAGGCCCCCAAGATACCGCGCCGGATGCGGTCGGGTACCAAGGGGAGCACCTCACGCTCGAAAGATTCCCAGCCGGGATCTTCGCGAAAGGGAATGCGGTCGGCATGAGTCCGGTCGGCAGGAACCCGGCCGTCAGGATTCCGGTCGACAGAAGTCCGGCCGACTCTTCGAGGTGCCAAGACAATGCCCGTTTTCACTGGAGAACCCACCGGTACTTCACTCTCCCGTTGTCATAACATATTTTGGAAACCAGGGCGGTATGAC
>DUSU01000089.1 GCA_012842425.1 Candidatus Fermentithermobacillaceae bacterium
CCCGCCGTGATCGCCGTCACCGCGCGCACCAGTCCTCCGACGATACGCCCTCCTTCTCCGGTGACATTTACCTCTTCTTCGGTCTCGGCGACGCTGTGGATCAGGGCGTTCTCAACAACGATTGGCCCGGATGAGCGGATCACCGAGTTTTCACAGAACCTGCAGCTTATCCCTTGGCCCGATTCAATGAGTTCTCCCGGCGCCGTTATCCCCCCGGCGACCACGATCTTGCCCCTGGCGGTTGCCGAACCCCATAGGTTGCCACCCACAAGCAGATTCGAGGAAGTCGAAACGCTGAAGCCGGCGTGAATGCTACCTCTTACGGTGATGTCGCCCGGGAATGAAACATTCCCTGTTCTGGGGCCGATGTCTCCTATGATGGTGATGTGGTCGAGGACCCCTATCCCCTCTTCGTCTTCGTAGGGAATACCCGGCCGGTCCGCGATGATCTTGAGCCCGTCCGGGGTGACTCGGGTGTTTGGACCGAGCTTGATCTCGTAACCCGTGGCAACGAACGGAACTTCGTCTCCGGTCACAGTTGTGACCGTCGGCAAAGCGTAAGGCGATCTCACGAATCCCAAATTGGCCCCGGTGTTCACGACACCGCGGCTCATGAGACGCTTCCATTCGGAACCGAAGTTGGGCCCTACCCTTATCACCTCGGGTGGTCTGCCCCTAGACTCCGGGTAGTTGAAAAGGAGGTTTGGCTTGGGAAGGGACTCGAGGGCAGACGCGCTGGGGACTATCCCCCATGCCACCTGATAGGTGATCCCTCTCTCTCCGGAGAGGGCCTCCTGCAGCGCTTCGGCCGATATCCCCTGGGTCACGCCTTCTCGCTCAAGAGCTCTCACAATATCCTCGGCCGTCACATCGTATCCGGGCGCGAGGACCACGTAAGCCTCCATCTTGTTGTCGGATACCACAACCTTGACCGGTTGCAAGTTAGCGTTTCACCTCGCGAGAGCTCCCCTCATTCTGAGAACTGCCTTGGTGTGAAGCTGCGACACCCTTGAGGGAGACACATTGAGTATGTAGGCAATTTCTTTGACGGTAAGACCTTCGAAGTAGTAAAGGGTGATTACGAGGCGCTCCCTCTCGGGGAGCATGGTGATGCATTTGGCCAGGGCTTCTTTCTTTGACGACCATTCGGCCTCATCGAGAGGGTCAACCGCCCGCTCGTCTCTGACTTCGGCCATCCGGGTAGGAGCTTCGCCTTCCTCGGGGTTCCCCCAAACGTCTTCCAGGGAGAGAATAGCCGAGCCTGCGAGGTCCTGAATCCTCTGGTTGTACTCTTCGATCGAGATGCCGAGTTCTTCGGCCACCTCTTGGTCTGTCGCCGACCGGCCCAACCGATTCTCCAGGTTCTTGATGGTCATCTCAATCTGCCTGTTCCTGTGCCTTACCGACACCGGAACCCAGTCCATTGCCCTGAGACCGTCGATCATGGAACCCCGGATCCGGGCTATTGCGTAGGTCTCAAACTTAACGCCCCTTCCGGGGTCGAAACGTTCGATGGCGTCAATCAGGCCCAGAGTCCCGTATCCGATGAGGTCCCCTTCTTCCACGCTCTTCGGCAGGTTGATGGCCACCCTACCTGACACGTACTTGACGAGCGGCGCGTACCTCGTGATGAGCTCATCCCGTGCGCTCTTGGAGCCACGGATCTTGTAGTCACGCCACAGTTCGTCGGTGCTTTTTGTCCCTCTGTCAGGCAGTGAACTCACCGGTTTTTCACCCCTTCCCTAAGGACCGCGCTCACAATCCTATCCCGGTCCCCTGCGTCTATCGACGCGAACATGACGCCTGCATACCAAGCGCCGCTGTCATCCTGGAAAACGCGCACAACTTCGGCTATGGCAAAGACGGGAGTCGGAGGCACGACCACCTGCACTTCCAAGAGGTCGCCCGGTTTCCTCTGGACAGGTGGAGCATCCGGCATCTGGATGCATACGCCACCCCCGGAAAGGTCACGGCTCACCGAGCGAATCCACTCGCCGTCCTGTTCCACACTCCTTAGGTCCCGGTACCAGACCGGATAGGCCGCGCTGCTCCGGTAGTCACGTCTCCTCTGGGTATCATCGTTTCTAGTCAAGTCTGATCACCTTTACCGCCTCAACGTTTGCTCTGTCATCGAGTTCTTCGTAGGCTACAACGGCTATTTCCGGCACTATCCGGGACGCGATCTCATACACCTGGCTTCTGGCTGCTGCCGAAGTGAGAAGCACCGGCCTCTTGGCCTTGGCAGCGACCTCTGACATTCCAACGGAGATGGCTTTCATCATCTCTGAGAGGCGCTGGGCCGAGAGCGCCACGTA
>DUSU01000090.1 GCA_012842425.1 Candidatus Fermentithermobacillaceae bacterium
CCACCTAAAGGCCCAGATGCGGATCATCAGGCCGAGAATTGTGGTGCTCCTAGGCGCTTTGGCCAGCCAGACGCTTGTCAATCCTGCCATCAGGGTTACTAGAGACCGCGGGAAGTGGTTCACGAAGGAAGGGGTAGAATACCTGGTGACGTTCCATCCCGCCGCGGTACTCAGGGACGAAGCGAACAAGAAGAAAGAACTCATGGCTGATATGAGAAGCCTCAAGGAGAAATGGGACAAGATCCAAAGTGGCAGATGAGAATGGGACGACCATCCGTATAGAAAGCCGGGGGCCGGACGACACAAGGAAGATCGGCAAGGCCATTGGCCGGAGGCTCATGGGCGGGGAGGTAATCCTCCTTAAAGGGACTTTGGGAGCCGGCAAGACAACCCTGGTCCAGGGTATTGCAAGAGGCTTAGACATAGAAGGCCCGGTACAGAGTCCCAGTTTCGTGCTGGAGAGGATCCACCGGGGAAGGCTGGAGCTCAGACACCTCGACCTCTACCGGCTAACGGGAGCCGAGACCATGGATGCCGGGCTCCTTTCCGACATGGGAGAGGATGATGTCACGGTAATAGAGTGGGCGGAAAGGGCCGAAGGGCTGGTCCAGGCCGATCTTGAGGTGAGGATTGAGAAGACTTCCGAAGAAGAGGGCCGGAGCATATTCATAGAAGCGAGAAATCCTGCATGGCAGTCTCTTCTTGTCGAGGTACAAAGCACATGCTAGAAGGCGAAATCGGGATCCTGGCCATAGAGACTACCACTTCGCTCATGGGAGTGGCGGTGGTGGTCGGAGAAGAAGTGGTCTCAGAAGGTTTCGTCGACCAGCCTAAGGTCCACTCGTATAAGCTCCTTCCCATGTGCGACCGCGTACTCCGGGAGGCCCAACTGGACCCTCATCTCTTGAGCGCCGTAGCAGTATCGATTGGTCCGGGGTCTTTTACCGGACTCAGGATCGGGTGCGCCACGGCTCAAGGGCTTGCTCACGCATGGGGGAAGCGCGTAGTCCCCGTTCCCACGTTCTCGGTCCTTTTTGAGCAGGCGCGGAGAGAGACCCAAGGACTTCACCCGGCTCCCAGCATAGCCGCAGTCCAGGGGAGGGCAAGGGCCCAGACAGTTACTGCTCTCTACTCGCCTGAGGGCTCCGAGCTAATTCCCCCGGTGGGAAGGTCGATAGAGGAGTTTGCGCTGGAGCTCAAGTCATCCGTCGCCGGTCCGGTCATTGCCGTAGGAGACGCGGCCGATCTTCTCGTGGAACACTTCAAGTCGGAATACACAGGTTTGCCCCAGGATACTCAGGTAACCGCCGCCGGAGAACGAGCGCGCCTCCCGCTTCCGGGTACCGTTGGCCGGTTGGCTGTAGGCATGATGAGAAAGGGTCTTTCGGTAGATCCAAAAGCGGCGATTCCGCTATATTACAGAAAACACCAGGCCGAAGTAGGAGCGGCGAGGAAGAGGATGAATGAGAGGCGAGACTAAGTGAAGAGCGGGGCATT
The DNA here is from genome assembly GCA_012842425.1 of Candidatus Fermentithermobacillaceae bacterium. Taxonomy (GTDB): domain Bacteria; phylum Bacillota; class Sulfobacillia; order Fermentithermobacillales; family Fermentithermobacillaceae; genus UBA3951. The sequence goes on from DUSU01000090.1 coordinate 1,498, forward strand.
CAACGTAAGGGATGTAAAGATCGAACCGATGACCCTGAAGGACCTAGACCGCGTCATGGAGATCGAGGCGCGCGCTTACCAGCATCCGTGGTCGAGGCGCGCGTTTATCTCCGAGATTACCGACAACAGCTACGCCTATTACTACGTCGCGCGGCTAGGCGAGGCGATTGTAGGTTACGTCGGCATGTGGGTCATCCTGGAAGAGGCGCATATAACCAACATCGCCGTCGATCCCGACTACAGGCGCCTGGGTATCGGGCAGTACATGCTGGAGACCATGTTCGACAGGGCGCGCGAACACGGTGCCACCCGGATGACGCTGGAAGTAAGGGTATCAAACCTTGCTGCCCAGAACCTCTACAAGAAACTCGGCTTCGCGGAAAGGGGCATCCGTAAGGGGTACTATACCGACACCCACGAGGATGCCATCATCATGTGGAAAGACGACTTGGGTCCCCAGAAACCCAGGGCGGACCAGGTTAAGTGGATGGTATAGGCTTGGCAGCGTTGTTCAGGTCCATTTGAGCTTTCTTCGCCGCGTCGTAGATGGCTTTCCGTATTGAGTCTTTGTCTATTCCGTTGCCCAGCGCTTCATAAGCGTAATCGATGCTTCTTGACGCATTCACGATGGCCCCCATGCCGTCCGGGCGGAAAGCAGGTATAACGTCGTGAGCGGTGCCTCCCTGAGCCCCGTAGCCCGGGACGAGGAGGTACGAAGACGACAACACTTCCCGGAGCGCTTTGAGTTCGGAAGGATAAGTAGCCCCGACCACGGCCCCCACATGGGAATACCCGTATCGACCAATGTTGGCGGCGCCCAGATCGGTCACTGCTCGCGCTACCTTGGTGTAAAGCCTCTCAGCGCTTTCCTTGAGGAGTCGGTCCTGGAAAGCGCCCGAACCGGGATTCGAGGTCTTTACCAAGACGAAAATCCCCGAACCTGACTGGGCTGCGGCCCGCGCAAAAGGTTCCAGGGTGTCGGGACCTAGGTACGGGTTGACGGTGAGGGCGTCGGCGAAGAAGTCCGAATCGGGGTCGAGGTAAGCCCGTGCATAGGCGGCCGCGGTGCTCCCGATATCTCCGCGCTTGGCATCCATGATTACCGGGATGCCCCTCATCCTCGCGGCCTTTAGGCACGCAGAGAGTACCGCAAGTCCGGAGAGCCCCATGCTCTCGAAAAACGCCGCTTGAGGCTTTACGGCGCACGCCGTCTCCTCCGCTGTTTCGATTAGGATGGCGCAGAACTCTATGAGGAGCTTCTCCGGAGAAAGGTGTGGGTAAGCCCGCGCGAAGGGCGACGAACTCCCGAAAAGCTTCTCCGGATACGGGTCAATGCCGATTACCAAGCGGGAGTCTATGTCGGAGATCCTCTCGTGCAGCCTGTCCGCAAAATGCATTTGCGTGTCCTCCCTTCAGGTCCTGAAACGTGAGCTCCCCTTACCAAGTCTCTCACGCTTGTGACTTGCCGTCCAGGAGGAAGAGAGGCAGTGTAGCCCATGTGCCCCCTAGACTGCGCTTTTTTCTTACCGGGAAGGACCACCGGTCCTTGATTTGCCTTCTCCCTGAACCACGGTGTACTTTATTAGGTGAATTCATCGGGTGGATTCATACGCGAAGCAAAAGAAGAGGCTCTTGAGGTGATTCCTTGAAGATCCTGGGTATTGATACCTCGTGCGATGACACTTCCTGCGCCGTAGTTGAGGACGGGCACAGGGTGCTCTCGAGCATCGTCTCCTCTCAGGTGGACCTCCACGCCCGTTTCGGCGGCGTTGTCCCCGAGATAGCCTCGCGAAAGCACATGGAGATGATGATCCCCGTTGTCGAAGAATGCCTCTCGCAGGCCTCTTTGACGCTTTCAGATCTGGACGGCATTGCCGTTACCTATGGCCCCGGCCTTTTGGGATCGCTATTGGTGGGAGTAAGCTACGGCAAGAGTCTGGCTTACGGTCTGGGGATCCCTCTCGCGGGAGTCCACCACCTGGAAGGGCATATATCGGCCAACTTCCTGCGGGATGATCCGCCGCCTTTTCCACTCCTTAACCTGGTTGTGTCGGGAGGCCATTCCGACCTTATCCTCATGCGCGACCACGGGGCGTATACGGTGCTCGGCGAGACGCTCGATGATGCGGCCGGCGAGGTTTTCGACAAAGTAGCAAGGGAACTGGGGCTGCCTTACCCCGGCGGCCCGCACCTAGACAAGGTAGCGGATCAAGGTGACGAAGACGAGGTGAAGTTCACCCGTCCGAAGATACACGGGCACCGGTTTGATTACAGCTTTAGCGGGACGAAGACCAGGGCGCTTCAGGAACTCGAAAAGCGGGGGGCTTCACCTGAAACGGTGAGAGATATCGCCGCGGGGCTCCGGAAAGCCATCGTCAGGGACCTCCTGTATCACGTCCCGGAGGTCTTCAAAATGACCGGCGCCCGCGCGTTCGCGGTCTCGGGCGGCGTGGCCGCCAACAGCCTGCTCCGGAGAGAATCGGAGAGACTCTCCAAGGAGCTCGGGGTGCCCCTCTACATACCGCCCAAGGAGTACTGCACCGATAACGGCGCCATGATCGCGTCCGCGGGGTACTTCCGGCTAAAGGCCGGCAAGGTCTCGGGGCCGGACTTGAGTGCGGAAGCAAGTCTCCCACTTACTTCATGGTAAGGAAGGTTGTACCCAGTTGAGCCCGAAGGGATTACCCAAGACCGATACCCCGTCCATTGAGGCCCTCCTCTACGAGGCCCAGAAGCGGGGGATACTGCCCATAACGTCCGAGTGCACCGCCCGTTGCGCCTTTTGCTCCAACAGGTACAACCCGCCTTCCTGCGAAGTGCTGAATATCGGTAGGCGCAGCCTTGACGAGATCAAAGAGTCGCTTCCATGGCTCCAAGGGGCTCCGGGAGCCATCGTCATTGGTGAGTCGGTGACGAGGATAAACGAGGGAGAACCGCTCTGCCACCCCGACTTCCTCAAAATAGTGCGGCTCGTGAGGGAAGCCTATCCGGGCCGCGCCATTAAGGTGACCACCAACGGCATGCTGCTCACCCCCGAGGTGGTGAGCTTCCTGTCCGAAGCCGGAGTGACGCTCACGGTGTCCCTGAACAGCGTCTCGAAGCGAGAGATCATCATGGGAGACCGCGATCCTGAAAAGACTCTCGCCTCCATCGCTTCTCTGAAGGGTAAGGTGGAGTTCGACGGCAGCATAGTAGCGCTTCCGTTTCTGACCGGGCGGCTGGACATACGGCAGTCGGTGAGGTTCCTCAAGGAATCCGGGGCTACCACTGTGAGGCTCCTTTTGCCCGGTTTTTCCGCGCGCCATCCGCTCTACAAGACGATGCCCAAAGACACGTGGGAAGAGGTCCGGGCAATGGCCACCGAGCTGTCAGCGCGCGAGAGGATACCCGTGCTCGCCGACCCTCCGGCGCTTAATGGCCTTGACGCGAGGGTGGAGTTCGTTCTCCCAAACTCGCCCGCGGCTAGGGCCGGGATACGCCCCGGAGACCTTGTGGTGAAGGTGTCGGGAAAAGACGTTTTCTCAAGGAAGGACGCGTTCCAGAAGGCTTACGAGATGGAAAACCCGGTACTTACCGTCCTCCGGGAGGGCCTCATCGAGTACAGGCTTCCCAAGAAGAGGTCGTCGTCTCCCGGGTTCGTGATGTACGACGACCTAGATCCCCGTGAGTACCTGAGCTGGGAGCGCGTTTCCGGTGTGGCAAAGGGCCGGGACGTCCTTGTGCTTACATCCAAGCCTGCAAAGAAGCTTATCGAGACGGCCCTCGAGAGGCGTGGCCTTGAAGCACGCATCGTGGCCGTTCGCTCGTACTTCTTCGGAGGCAACATCTGCGTCGCGGGCCTCCTTACGGTCAGAGACTTCCTGGCGGCGTACCGGAGGGCAGTCCAAAGCCGCAGCGAGCCTTCCCTGGTCACCCTACCCGCCCGCGCGTTTGACCCTTGGGGGCGCGACCTGGAGGGCGTCCATTATCGGGTCTTCTCTCAAGAGACCGGAGTACCCGTGATACTGGCCGGGTAGAACGATTACCACGATTCTCCAAATCCAAGCCTCACGGCAGGACTATTTCGAGATGCCAAAGAATAGTTCACGGCGTCTCAAAAAACGTTCTCTTGTATTGGAGGTGTCAGATCTGAGCTTTTGCGCGAAAGAGTTTCTCAAGAAAGCGTCGATGGCCCACGGCGTGTCGGGATACGAGTTCATGAACGCCAAAGCCGTGGTCGAAGAGGCCATGAAAGGGCTAGTCGACGAAATTCGCAGCGACACTTTCGGTAACGTGATCGGCTACAGAAAGGGCGAAGGCGAAGGCGAGAGACCCAAGATCATGCTGGCCGGCCATATGGACGAGATCGGCCTCATGGTCACCAAGATCGAAGAACGGGGCTTCCTGCAGTTTACTCAGGTGGGGGGAGTGGACCCGCGGATATTGCCGGGACATGAGGTGATCGTGTACGGAAAGCGGCCGCTCACCGGTCTCATAGGCGTTAAGCCGCCTCACCTTACTCCGCCGGAAGAGGCCAATAAAGCCGTGAAGATGTGGGATCTGGCGATCGACCTTGGACTTCCGGAAGAAGAAGTGAGAAATCTGGTCTCCGTAGGAGACATCGTGACTTTCAAGCGGCAGGTAACGGAGCTTATGGGAGATGTCCTGTCCGGGAAGTCCATGGACGACCGGGCCGGCGTGGCGGTAATCCTGGTCGCGCTGGACAATTTGGCCAAGTACAAGGTACAGGCCGATGTGTATGCTATCGCTACAACCCAGGAAGAGGTTGGGCTCAAGGGGGCCATTACATCAGCTTACGGTATCCGTCCCGATATTGGGATCGCCATAGACGTATGCCATGCCGAGACACCCGGCGTGCCCGAGTGGCGGACTGCAGCTATGGGCAAAGGACCCGCAGTGGCGAAGGGAGCCAACATCCATCCCAAGGTCTATGAGGGTCTCGAGAAGGCCGCCAAAGAGCTGGGTATTTCCATCCAGCCCGAGCCTGCTCCGGCCGCCACCGGCACAGACGCCTGGGGCATCCAGATAACCGCAGAAGGTGTCGCGACAGGACTGATCTCCATCCCCCTGCGGTACATGCACACTTCGGTGGAGACCTTGTCGGTGGGTGATGTGGAGAAGGCAGGACGGCTTCTGGCGGCGTTCATCGCCTCTGTCGACAGCCGCTTTGTGAAGGAGTTGACAGTATGGAACTGAGGGAGCTTACCTCTTTGGCGGGCGTGTCCGGCGGCGAGACCGAGATCAGGAACGCCATTATGAAGGAACTCGAAGCCATGGGAGTGCCCTTTGAAACGGATATCATGGGGAACGTAATCGCAAGAAAAGGCGATTCGGGGCCCAAGGTCCTGGTGGACGCTCACATGGACGAAGTCGGGCTCATGATAGTCCACATCGAGAAAAACGGTTTTCTGCGCTTTTGGCCCATAGGCGTCCCCCCGTCGGTCATGGTCTCCAAACGCGTCCTCATAGGAAAGGACAAGGTGCCCGGCGTCATAGGCGCCAAGGCAATCCACCTCCAGGAGCCCAGAGAGCGTGAGTCGGTCATCCCCGCCAACCAGCTCTTTATCGACATAGGGGCCAAGTCAAAAGAAGAAGCAGAGAAGAAAGTAAAGGTTGGCGACTATGCGGTATTTGACACCGAGTTTGAGGAGCTCTCTCCCGGCATCGTGAAGGCCAAGGCCCTAGATGACAGGATTGGCTGCGCTATCCTCCTCGATATTCTCAAAGAAGACTGGAAAGGCATTCAGCTCTATGCCGTGTTCGCGGTCCAGGAGGAGATAGGTACCCGCGGCGCCAGAGTCGCTGCATACCGGGTTGCGCCGGACATGGGCATAGCCCTTGAGGGTACTGTCTGCGCCGACATCCCTCTGGCCGACAAGGACGCTTACGCAACCAAGATCGGTCACGGCGCTGCCATTTCGATCATGGACAGGGGCTCCATACCCTCCAAGACAATGGTCGCCCAGATCATGAAACTGGCGAAAGAGCACAACATCCCGGTGCAGTACAGGGAAGCGACTTCCGGAGGAAACGACGCCGGGGCGATCCAAGCGGCTCAAGCGGGATGTCCCGTAGCGTCGATTTCGGTACCGTGCAGGTACATACATACCCCGTTTGCCGTTGCTTCTCTGGCGGACATGAAGGCTGCCAGGGATATCCTTGTTCTATTCCTAAGGAGTGTTGAAGGAGGTTTCAGACCGTGAAGGATCTCATAAAGAAGGTCACTGAGGCCTTCGGACCGTCGGGCGCCGAAGGCTCAGTCCGGGAAGTGATACGGAAGGAAATAGAGCCCTACGTTGACGAGATTCGCGTCGATGCGCTGGGGAACCTGATCGCTCTTAAGAAGGGCAAAGGCGGCAAGAAAGTGATCCTTGACGGCCACATGGACGAGATCGGCCTCATGGTCACCCACATCGACGATAAAGGTTTCCTCCGCTTCGGGAACATCGGTGGGGTAAACCCCTTCGTGGCCCTCGGCCAGAGGGTTTACTTTGAGAACGGTACCATGGGTGTCATCGGCTCCGAGAGAGTGGACGACCCCAAGGACCTGAAGCTCGAGAAACTCTTCATCGATATCGGCGCCAAGAGCAAAGAGGAAGCCGCGGCGAAAGTGAACGTGGGAGACAGCTGCGCATTCTATCAGCCGTTCGTTGACCTGGGCGACAGGGTTGTTGCCAAGGCGATGGATGACCGCATAGCGTGCGTTGTCATCATTGAGGTGCTCAAGAGGCTTAAGGATGCGCCCCACGATATCTATGCCGTCTTCGCTACTCAGGAAGAAGTCGGTCTCAGGGGAGCACGGGCGGCCGCCTACGGCATTACTCCCGATGTGGGCATCGCCTTTGATGTGACCAGGACAGGCGACACTCCCAAGGCCAGGACTATGGAGGTTTCCCTCGGCGGCGGGGCCGCTATCAAGGTGAAAGACTCCAGCGTGATAGCCCATCCGGCCCTCAAGAACTACATGGTGAAGGTAGCCAAGGAGAAGGGGATCAAGTACCAGATGGAGGTCCTCGAAGCGGGAGGCACCGATACTTCTGCTATACAGATGACGAAGGCGGGCATTCCTGCCGGGTGCATATCCATCCCGTGCCGGTACATCCACAGCCCCTGCGAGATGGTCGACATGGGTGACGTGGAAGCGTGCGTCCTTCTGGCGAAAGCCCTCTGCGAGAGCTCACTTGAGTTCTAAAGTAACCTCAGGGAGGGAGCCGTAGTTGCTTACGGAGCTCAACCGCATACTGGGACTTGCCCAAAAACTGGGCGCCGAATACGCCGACGCCCGGTACGTTTCCATAACCCAGGAACCCGTCTCGGTGAGCACGGACGGGGCGCCGCAAATCTCGGTTTCCAAAAGCACCGGGCTGGGCCTTCGCGTTCTGGTGGATGGGGCATGGGGGTTTTCCGCCACCCCTTACCTGGACCCCAGGAGTCTGGAGAAGACCGCAGATGAAGCGGTGAAGATAGCTTACGCTTCGGCCCTTTGCAAGAAGGGCGACGGGGTGTCTCTGGCACCAATGGAGCCCAAGCGGGCAAGGTGGCAGACGCCTTGCAAGGTGGATCCCTTCTCGCTGAAACCCGAGGAAAAGGTCAAGTTCCTCATCGATGTGGTAGAGAGCGCCAAGAAAGTCCCGGGTGTCTTCCGGGCCACCGCCTCCATCATGAGCTACCGCGAAGAGAAGGAGTTCATGTCCACCGACGGAAGGCAGATAGAGCAGACCATAATCCATTCAGGCGGCTCGGTCTCGGTCATGGCGAGAGGTGACGGAGACGTGCAATCTCGCTCTTTCGCCGACTACGCCGGGGGCGGGTTCGAGTTCGTGGAGAGTTTGGACCTAAAGTCGAAAGCAGAGACGCTTGCGGACGAAGCGGTGAAACTCCTTAAGGCGCCCGTGTGCCCTACGGGCGTTACGGACATGGTGATGGGCGGCTCAATGGTGGCGCTCCAGATCCACGAATCTTGCGGGCACCCCATCGAGCTGGACAGGGTCGTCGGACAGGAAGCGACTTTTGCCGGCACATCTTTTCTGACTCCCGAGAAGAAGGGCAGCTTCCGCTACGGTTCGCCATCAGTGAACATTGTTGCCGACGCCACCTCTCCGGGTGGGCTCGGGAGCTTCGGCTACGACGACGAAGGTGTTGAGGCCCAGCGCGTGGACATCATCAAGGAGGGCATCTTCACCGACTATCTCACTTCCCGCGAACTTGCTCCGCTTTTCGACCAAGAGTCGAACGGGACAATGCGGGCCGTGGGATGGGAAAACATCCCCCTTATTAGGATGACCAACATCAATCTCGAGCCGGGCGATTGGACTCTTGACGAGATCATCAAGGACACCAAAGAAGGCATCTTCGTGGATACGCCCAGAAGCTGGAGCCTGGACGACAAGAGGCTGAACTTCCACTTCGGACAGGAGATCGCTTATGAGATCAAGGACGGGTCTCTCGGAAGGATGCTGAAAAACGCAGCCTACACGGGCATGACACCTGAGCTCTGGAACTCCTGCGACGCGGTTGCCGGAAAGGACGAGTGGCGGATCTGGGGTACCCCCGGGTGCGCGAAAGGTGAACCGGTCCAGGTGATTCACGTAGGTCACGGTGCGGCGCCGGCACGGTTCCGCAAGGTAAAGGTAGGTGTTGAGGCGTGATCGGCAAAGAAGACGCGCTCAAGGTCCTAGAAAAGGTCCTTTCCTTCTGCAAGGGCTTTGATGCTTCCGTAACCTTGTCCGCTTCTGACCTGAGCCTTACCCGGTACTACGACAATCACATCCACCAGAACCTGAGGCGCCACGTCCAGGCCCTCACAGTGCAGGTTGTGAAGGGGAAGAGCGCCGGAGTGGCTTCAACCAACCTGCTGGACGACGGGTCGCTCAGGTGGGCCGTTCAGGCCGCAATGGAGAACATGGAAGTCTCCGGAGAAGAAAAGGATTTCCCGGGGCTTCCCAAACCAGAGCCTGTCCAGGAACTTAACTGTTACGTCCCGGCTACGGCTAACCTAAAACCGAAAGACCGCGCCGAGGCTTGCGCCGTGGTTATAGGCGCGGCCAAGTCCAAGGGGCTTCAGGCTTCGGGTACGTACTCGTCGGGAGTTTCCGAACTGGCCGTCGCCTCGACTACCGGCGTGAGAGCTTACCATGCCGGAACGGAGGCCTTCTTCAGGACGATCATCCAAGACGGAGACAACACCGGGTACGCCGACAGGCTGACCAGGGACGCTCGAGAGATAGATGCGGCGGCTGTGGCCGAAGAGGCCATCACGAAGGCCACCTTGTTCCCAGAGGCCGTAGACTTGCCTCCGGGGCGTTACGACACGATCTTCGAGGAGTATGCACTTGCGGACCTCATCAGGTTCCTCGGGATGATAGCCTTCGGGGCCGACGCCAAGCAGCACGGTAGGAGCTTCATGGCCAGGCGCCTGGGCGAGAAAGTCATGGGAGACAACGTGACCATTTGGGATGACGGTCTCGACACCGCTTCTCTGGCCGCCCCTTTCGACATCGAGGGGATGCCCAAGCAAAAAGTGGTCTTTATCGAAAACGGCGTGGCCAAAGGGTTTGTGTACGACTCCCGGACCGCCGCCAAGGACGGCGTCAAATCCACGGGCCATGCTTCGCCGCTGAGAGGCGGCCGGTTTGTCCCCCGTCCCTCCAACATGTTCCTCAAGACGGGCGACTCTTCTCGGGATGAGATGCTGCGCTCGACTAAGCGGGGACTTCTGGTGACAAGGTTCCACTACACCCATTGTCCGGAGCCTATGAATGTCGTCGCCACCGGCACGACGAGGGACGGCACCTTCCTCATCGAAGACGGCCAGATTGTGGCCAGGGTGAAGAACCTTCGCTTCACCGAGTCTATGGTAGAGGCGTTTTCCCGGGTTGAGGCGATTGCCCGTACCGCAAGACTTACCAGAGACTGGTGGAGCACTTTCGATTCGGTCTTGCCTTGCGTGAAGATACGCGATTTCTCGTTTACCGGTAGCACGATGTTCTAGCATCTGGCAGCGGGTGAAACCATTGCCCCCGGCGCACAATATGTGCCGGGGGTGTTTCATTGAGAAAAGCCGTGCCTTATATAACAGGACTGGTGGTTGTCATAGTGCTTACCATTCTTGCCTACCAGTCCAGTCCCCAAAGGCGCCCGGACGACCCGATGCCGCTGAAAGGCGGCAACGAGAGGGACAACCGGGCCATCGGTGAAATCGACCTCGAAAAGCTGTATCCGGGCCTGGTGCTCAGGGCCGGCAAGGGGCCCGATAAGATAGTGGCGCTTACGTTCGATGACGGCCCTGACAGAACGTATACGCCCCAGGTGCTGGATATTTTGAAGGAGAAGGGCGTCCGCGCGACCTTCTTCCTGATCGGAAGCAGGGTTGAAGAGGACCCGGATGTGGTCAAGAGGATCGCGGATGAAGGTCATTCGATCGGCAATCACACTTACTCCCATCCCAAACTCACCAAAGCTTCGCCAGTCCTTGCGCAAGAGCTCCAGAAGTGCAAAGACGCGCTGGCCCGTCTGGGGCTTAGCGACAACGGGTTTTTCCGGCCACCCTACGGAGCCGCCGAGCCTTCCCTCATAGAGCAAGCGGCTGACTTAGGCTACAGAGTCGCCATGTGGTCCATAGACTCTCTGGACTGGCGCGGCCTATCGCGGGCCGAGGTAATGCGGAACATCGAAGGCTACGTGGAACCGGGTTCGGTGATCCTGCAGCACTCGGCCGGCGGCCCCGGCGAGGACCTCTCGGGATCGGTCTTGGCCGTCGGCGACATCATAGACCTTCTGACGGCACAGGGGTATCACTTTGTCACGCTGCCCGAGATGTTCCCGGCACCCGAGAACTGCGGCGGTTCGTGAGAGATACGGTCGTCAGATACCCGGTGTCGAGAAACTGCCTGTGCCGAAATACTTCTGAACTGCCCTGAAGAGGCTCTGGGCGGTCTTGTTCCAGGTCTCAACCTGGCGCAACTGAGCCTCCTCAACCGGGTTCGAGAGGAACATGACTTCCACCAAGACCGCAGGGGACGCCGCCTCGCGGCAGACGTGGAAGTTCGAGTCTCTCACGCCCATGTTGCGGGTCCCGAGTGTAAGGGTCAGCTCCGATAACGCCAGCGAGGCAAACCGCCTGGATTCGGACGCGTTCGGGTTCTTGTCACACACGTACACCGTGGTGCCCGAGATCGACCGGTCGTAGTTCCAGTTGTTGTGGATCGAGATGAACAGGTCGGCCCCTTGAGACCAGGCGGACCTCTCCGATAGGGAGTGGGAGTACTCGCCAGGTTTGGGCACCCAGCCGGGAGGACCTTCTGAACTGGCGTACAGGCTCTGGCGAGTCAGTATCGCAGTTGCTCCTGCCTGTTTCAATAGCTCCGCCAGCCGGACGGCCATCTCCCAGTTAACGTTCCTTTCGGCAAGTCCGGTCGGACCGATGGCGCCAGGGTCGTTGGCCTCGTGACCGGGGTCGATGATTATCCTCTTGCCTTCGAGGCCGGAAACCCCGAATGTCGCTTGAATCGAGTTGGCTGTTTGCTTTATCTGGTACGAGAGCTGCCCGCTTGTCCTCACGGCTACATCAACGCCTCCGTCTCTGGGCGAGACGGTGACGTCCTTGACGGCTCTCCCGCTGCATGACGGGAGATCACCGGCCAAAGACGCGCCGGGCAGGAACAGGGTGACCACATCGCCGTCGCGCCTCACGTCGGCCCAAGCGTATCCCAAGGTATTGATGGTCAGTACATCTGTGTTTCCGGATGAAAGGACGTCAAGTGAAGTTACTACCGGGGTGAACCTGAGCACCACTTTTCCCGGCTTGATTTCCACAACGTCGTAGTTTGCTTTCCCCTGGAAGTTTATGGTCACGTCGCTTGTGGCGACCTTGATTGTGCCGAACTCGAAAGCGTTTACAGGGAGTTCCACGGAGGTATTGAAGAAAATCGAGGTGCTGACCACAACTGAGCTCTTGTCGGGCGACGGGATGACCACCGCGCTCTCAAAGGGCCCTGTTACCGTCAGTGTCCTATCGCCGCCGTTAGCCGTAGCCGAGACTGTGAAGGCAGTTCCCGAGGCATTAGTCGTGGGCGAGGTGAGCCACCCTGCAACCCATCCCGTCAGCCCCGACGGCGAGACGGCCTGCTTCCAATCGCCGGATGTACCCAGCACCCATAGCGTGTCGCCCTTATCGAGGGATCCGATGATGGGATAGCTTGTCCCTGGCCCGCTCCGGAAGTTGACGTCCGTCGCGGTCACCGTGGAGACAGGGTATTTCCCAACGACCCACGCGCTTTGCGAGACGATGAAGCTGATGCTGGGATCTGCCAAGGAAGCCACGCGGGCGTTTGGCCCGTAAACCCATCCCCTCAGGCCATTTGATGTTTCGACCATGAGGTAGGCCCCTTCTGCGCCTATTACCTTAGCCGATTCTCCCTTGGACAGCTTTGCCACCTGGGACGAACCCGCGATCGCGGTCGAGTAGATGGTAAGGGTATCTCTGGCAGGGTACACCACCAGACCGGTCTGGGCGGGCGGTTTCGCGGTCTCGGACGGCTGGGGAGGCTGGGGCGGAGCCTGAGGCTGAGTTTGAGGCGGAGACTGAGGCTGGGATGACCCTGCAAACTCGAGTCGCAAGAGACTTTCGGATATCCAGCCGGTAGAACCACCGGAGGTCAGGGTAACCCTTATCCAAGCGCCCCTCTTTACTTCTGCCGGGTATACCTTGCCTTTGTCGGTCATGGTCTTGACCCGGTAGGTGGTACCCGGGCCCTCCCTGACGTTGACATCGGTGGCGGTTATCGTGGCCGACACGCCTTTAGATTTCAGATCAACGTCAATAAGCCAGCCGGCTATGTACCCGGTGAGGTTACCGGTCTTTATCTTCGCCCAGTTGTTCTCGTAGGAGAGGACGTCCACTGTGGTACCCATAGTCACGGAGCCAACCACTTTGTATGTAGTGTCCGGACCCGACCGGACGTTGCAGACGTCTCCCACTACGGTCGCCTTGAACCCTTCCAGGCCGGATGGGACCGGAGCAGCATAGGCTCTTGGGATTGCATCGAGAGGGACATTTGCCGTAAGAAGAGCAAGCAGCATGGCCCAGACTACGCATTTCACCAAGTTTCTCGCTTTCACCCTGGTCACCCCGGTTTTCCCCTTGGTAAGCACCCATTTCTACTATTAGAATGCATTTCCTGCACTTTGGTTCCCCATAGGGCCCGTATTCTTGACATACATCGACAGAAAGGCGGAGTTTGTAGAATCAGAAAGGCCCCGGAGATTCTCCGGGGCCCGGTGGACGGCTAGGTGGACTTCTAAGGCTTTGGCCGAGGATCAGCGCGCCGCGGCAGCTTTTGACCGGTAGTCCTTGATCGCTTCGTGGAGGGCGTCGGCCGCGAGGTTCGAACAGTGCATTTTCTGGGGCGGGAGCCCCCCCAAGGCTTCGGCCACTGTCTTATTTGATACTTCCATAGCCTCGTCGAGCGTAAGTCCTTTGACCAGTTCGGTAACCATGGAGCTCGTGGCGATGGCGGCCCCGCAGCCGAAGGTCTTGAACTTCACATCCTCGATCCGGTTGTCTTTGACCCTAATCTGTACCCTCATCACATCGCCGCAGATGGGGTTTCCGACTTGGCCGACCCCGTCAGGGTTCTCCATCTCGCCTACGTTTCGTGGGTTGAAGAAGTGGTCCATTACTTTGTCATTGTACATTCTTGTGGCCTCCCCCACAGACTTCTGAATCTGTAGAAGCACTGAAAGCGGACATCTCCCGGAGCCTGGAGACAATCGGCGGAAGGACCTCCAGGACGTAGTCAATATCCTCTTCTGTGTTCATCCGTCCCAGCGTCATGCGAATCGACCCGTGAGCTACTTCGTGAGGCACTCCCATCGCCAAGAGGACGTGAGAAGGCTCCAGCGACCCTGACGTACATGCCGAGCCGGATGACGCGCCGACTCCCATCCGGTCGAGGTTCAGGAGCACCGATTCGCCTTCTACGTACTTGATACTCACATTGACGTTATGAGGCAGTCTCTTCGTGGGGTGGCCGTTCAGCACTGTATCTGGGATCTTCTCCAGGATCCCATTTATCAGCTTGTCTCTAAGGGTCGTCAGCCTCTTACCCTCCGCCTCCAGCTCGCGTTCGGCGAGATAGCAGGCTTCGCCGAACCCTACGATGCCGGCAACGTTCTCGGTACCCGCCCTGCGGCCCCGCTCATGGGCGCCTCCCGTGATCTGAGGGGCGATCCTGATGCCCTTCCTTACATAAAGCGCGCCTATGCCTTTGGGGCCGTACATCTTGTGACTGGAGATAGTCATGAGGTCCACGTTCATGTCCCGGACTTTAGTCGGTATCTTTCCGGCGCTCTGAACGGCGTCAGTATGGAGGAGTATCCCTTTCTCCTTCGCGAGAAGCCCGATTTCTTCTATGGGCTGTATTGTACCTACCTCGTTCTGTCCGTGCATAACCGATATCAGAATCGTCTCGGGTCGAATGGCCTCTCTCACGCTTTCCACCGAGACCATCCCGTACTTGTCCACGGGCAGGTACGTTACCTCGTACCCTTCCTTCTCAAGGACCTGGCATGTATGAAGGACGGCGTGGTGTTCTACTGCCGTCGTGATGATATGATTCCCTTTTGACCGGAGGAGGTGGGCCGTGCTCCTCAGGGCGAGGTTGTCGGCTTCGGTTCCGCCTGATGTAAAAACGATCTCCGACGGCTCGGCCCCCAGCAAGTAGGCGACCTTCTCGCGCGCGGTCTCCACACCGACCCGGGCCTCTCTACCCCAGCGGTGGATGCTGGATGCGTTGCCGAAAGCCTGAGCGAAGAAGGGCATCATCACGGAAAGGACTTCCGCCCTCACCGGAGTCGTCGAAGAGTGGTCTAGATAGACCTTGCGGGCGGGGCTCATATATTCACTCGTCACAGGACCGGTCTCCTTTCGAAGATGCAGCATCTTGATTCTCTTCTCGAATGAGATCTCCAAGCGTAATGGAGTCCAGGACATTGTCTATGGCTTCCCCGACCTTCTGCCAGACCGATTTGGCCCTGCAATCGTCCGGGCATCTTTCGGGGTGCAAGTCATCGGCCACGCACTGGACCGGTACGACTGGCCCTTCGACTGTCCTCACGATCTCGCCGACGGTTATCTCAGAAGCATCCCTGGCCAAAGCGTAACCCCCGCCAAACCCTCTTTTTCCCTCGACAAGTCCGGCTTCTCTGAGCGGTCTCACGATTTGCTCGAGGTAGCCTTGGGACAAGCTCCAAGAGGTAGAGATGTCCTGGAGGGACGAATAGGCTCCACCCGCTTTAGCCAGTTCGTACATGACAAGCACGGCGTAATGTCCTCTTGTTGACAGCCTGAAAGGCATCATCTACCCTCCCTCGGTTACGCTAATCCTATTATTATGATAGGATTATTCTCCGTCAAGGATTTTCGATAGTGTCAAGGTTTTCCGTCGTGGAGGTAATATATAGTTCCGGAGAGAAGATACGTACGCATGCTGAAAGCGGGGGATGCGTTGTGGGAACAAACGAGAAGGCGCTTGATGAGATAATTGCCAAGCTGGAACGGGACGTGGCTCAAAGACCCAGGGACATCCCTTTGCGTCTGCAGCTTACGCTCTCTTATATGAAGAAAGGCCGTCGCGAGGACGCCAAGAAAAGCCTGGAAGAGATCCTGGCGATGGATAAGCGCAGCGTCGACGCCCTGTATTACAAAGGAATACTTTTCGCCGATGAGGGCGACCTGGATACCGCCCAGGAGTCGTTCGAGAAAGCGGTGCAGATAAACCCCAAGCACGGTCCGTCACATTACTTCTTGGGCAAAATCCTCGCCTTAAGGGGGAACATCGAAGGGGCCCTCAAGGAATCGGAGGCAGCCGTGGCTCACTCCCCCGGGAACCCCTTGGCCCATGCGCAGCTGGGTGAGATCTACATAGCCGTCGGCAGACCCTCAGACTCGGAGAAGCAGTGGCAGAGAGTGCTGGAACTCGATCCTTCGAACCTCCAGGCGCTGCATAACCTGGGCGCCATATATACCGATATGCGCAAGTACCAGGAGGCCATCTCGCACCTTTCCAGGGCTTTGAGACTCGGTTCCGAAAACCCGGGGCTTCATTTCAACTTGGGCCTCTGCTACCTGGCGACGGGCGACAACGCCAAAGCCATCACCTACCTGGAGAAAGCCCACGAGCTAGAGCCCGACAATGTGGCCACCTTGAACACTCTGGGAGAGGCTTACGCCACCTCCAATGAGCTGGACAAAGCGCTGGGAACCTGGAAGAAGGCCCTTGAGCTTAGGCCCGATTCCATATTCGTTCTCTACAACCTCGGCCTCGGGCTGTTCCAAAAAGGTGAAGCTGAAGAGGCCAAGGCCATGTGGCAGAAGTGCATAGAGATAGACCCGACATATATCCCCGCATATAAGAACTACGCCACGGCGTGCACCATGGCCGGCGACCTTGAGGGCGCCATATCCAAGTGGCTGGAGGCAAACCGGATCACGCCTGCCCTCCACGAACCATACCTTGCTTTGGGCGACCTGTATTTCAGGAACGGGCAGTACGACCGGGCCGAAGACTACGTGCTCAGGCTTATGGAGAAGCTCGAGTCGGCCCAGGGCGTGCCGAATGCGCCTGACAAGGAGTTCAAGGCCAGTGTCGAGCTGCTTTACGGAGCCATCTTGCTGGCCGACGGGCAGTCGGGGAAAGGCGTGGAACACTGGCGCCGGGCTATGGAACTGGACCCCAACTTCGCCCTGGCCAACGCCGCGTTCATAGGGAAAACGCTCTGGCCCGGCCTCATCGAGGCAGCTCAGAACGCGGCCAAGACAGAGGACCAGAAAAAGGCCGCCCGGCTTGTGGGCAGCCTGGTGAGCGAGGATGTCGCGCCGCAGCCTCCAAAGCCGCCTGCGCCCGAAAAGGATGGGGCGGAGAAGAAGGGTGGCTTCTCGTGGTTTTCCCGGGGAAAGAAGAAGTAAATAGAGAGGGCGATCTCGGGCATATCGAGGTAATTGCCCTCATAGGCCCCAGCGGAACGGGGAAGTCCCACCATGCCATGACGGTAGCCCAGGAGAAGTCGTGCGACGCCATTATCGACGATGGTCTCCTTATCTCCGGGTCTCGAATCGTAGCCGGGAGGTCGGCCAAGAGAGAGGAAACAAAGACGGCCGCCATAAGGAGGGCAATCTTCTCCGCCGCGGGCCATGCCCTGGAAGTCCGGGAGGGCCTCATGTCCCTCGCCCCGCGGCGGGTGCTCATCCTGGGCACCTCTCAGACCATGGTTGACCGCATTATATCGAGGCTCGGGCTCTCTATGCCTCTCGAGTACCTCCATATCACCGACTTCGCCACGGGCGAAGAGATAAACCGCGCTCTGTGGCACCGGAGGCAAGAAGGGAAGCACGTCATACCCGCTCCTGCTTTTGAGGTCAAGAAGACCTTTTCCGGCTATCTGGTCGACCCGATCCGGGTCTTTACGCGGTCGAGGGAAAGGCAGCCCGTTCCGGAGCGGTCAGTAG
>DUSU01000091.1 GCA_012842425.1 Candidatus Fermentithermobacillaceae bacterium
GCTTCCTCAATCTCCTTCTCAAGGTCCCGGAGGCGGGTGAGGGTCGATTGGACAGCCTGAGGGACCTCTCCCGGAGGCATGGAGAGAGCGCTTGCCGCTTGCCCGAGGAGGCGCTCCTTCTCCCTGTAGTCGCTTAGCGCCCTCTTCCCGCACCTGAACACAACCCGGACTCCGCCGTGTGCCCGGTCGACCTGGTTCACCTTGATGAGGCCCACCTGCCCCGAGCTCAAGACGTGGGTGCCCCCGCACGGGCAAGCATCGTACGCCCCGACAGAGACGACACGTATCTTCTCCGCGTCTATTTGAAAACGAGCCCGAATCCCGCCGGGCAGTTCGTCCTTCGGATATTCCGTGCACGACACGGGGAGGTCCTGAAAAACCACCCGGTTGGCCCTGTCTTCGACCTTGTCTCTAAGTTCGTCCGAGAGAGCGGGGATATCTAGGTCGATGCTTACGTAGTCTTTGCCGAGGTGGAAACCAACGGTGCAGGCATTAGCAATTTCCTCAAAGGCGCGGGAAAGGATATGCTGCCCGGTGTGCTGCTGCATGAGGTCGAAGCGGTACTCCCAGTCGATCTTGCCTCTGACGGCCCATCCTTCTTCAGGCACTTTGGGAAGCCCGTGGGGCAACTTGTCTACGGATACATCGCCGGAAACAAGGTGCAGCACCCGCTCGCCTTTTTCTACTGCATCCTCGATCTTGAGGTCGTTTCGCCCGAAGGCTATCACGGCTTCCTCGGACAGTAGGGTCAAAAACCCCCTGTCAGCAGGCTGACCTCCGCCCTCGGGATGAAAGAGAGTGCGGTCCAAGAAAACCCCTATCCGGTCTCCGTTAGCCGTAACCTCCAAGATCTTTGCCTCAAAATCACGTCCCATGGGGTCTTCCCAGTACAGCCTCTCGGTCCTCAATCGAAACACCTCTCTGTGAAAGCCGGTCAAAGCGGCACTGCGGTGAACGTGGTCACCGTCATCATTGCGCCGCTTAAGCACCGCGGGATCCTAGATTACTATGCCTTTCCGGCGCATGTACTCCTTAATGATGGCTTCGGGGCTGCGCCTCGCATACTTCCTGGATATGTGTTCGCTCCACCCGTAGCGGTCATAGTCTACGTCGTCCTCACCCCCTTCGGGCTTGGGGATCTTGGCGCCCAGGTTCACGTAGTAACCTTCCCTGATAAGCCCGGCGTCCATGATCTTCATTGCCTCTTCAACTTCCTCTTGGGAAAGGTCGTGGTACTCGTCTTTCATGAGGACGCAGGAAGTCGGTATCCTGGGCCTGGGCGGGCTCTTCTTTGCCGGGTATCCGACGACCATGCCGACCACGGGGTATACGCGTTCGGGCAAGTTGAACATCTTGCTGAGAACGGGCTCAATCATGGGCGCCCCGCCGAAGAAGCAGGTGCCGAGTCCCAAGGCCTCGGCGGCCATTACGAAGTTCATCGCGGCGTAGGAGACGTCCTGGATGCCCAAAAAGAGCATCTCCACGTCGTTCGCCTTGTTCTTTCTACCTTTATAAGCTATGAACTTCTCGAGCTTCCGGAAGTCCATGCAGAAAAGCACAAACACCGGAGCGTTGACTATGAACCTCCCCAGGTACCGCGATAGTTCTTCTTTCTTCGCGGCGTCGCGGGTGTATATGAACGCGTACATCTGCCCCGTGAACGGGGCCTGCTGGGCGGCCCTGGCCAGGACCTCCATGGTCTCATCTGATACATCCTGATCCGTAAACGACCTCACCGTAGACCGCTTCAGTATGAGGTCAATATAAGGGTTGCCGGCTCCCGAAGTTTCCATCTTCGGCGACCTCCTCTAGGTTGAATGGCCTATGCCTGACTAGATGTCTTCTCTTTGTCCTCAGATGTTCCTGCAACTTGGTCGACCAGCGCTTCCCACTTCCCGTACAGAAGCTGCAGCTCTTTCTCGATACTGTCGTACTCTTTCCAGGGCAGCGACTCGGGGCTTTCATACGAAGACGGGTCGCTAAAAACACGGATCAGTTCTTCCCTCCTTAGTTCAAGAGCCTCGATCTCGCTTTCCAGGCGGGAGAGTTCGAGAATGAGGGCCTTCCTGAGGGCAGCCTCTTTCTGCCGCTCATCCTTGTCGTCCGCGGCCTTGTCGTTTTCGTGAGGCCGTGCCTTGCCGCGGGCGCGTGACCCTTGCTCCGGAGACGCGCCGCGGCCCGGCCCTTGTCCGGGATCCATAGAGCCATCGCGGCGACCTACTGACGCGGGAGAGCCGCTCCCCCTCCGCCTCAGAACAAAGGAAGGGAGGTCTTCCTCAAATAAGATGTCCTCTCCGTTCTCGACTTTAGCCCTGTACTCGGAGTAGCTTCCCTTGAATACGTGGATCACCCCGTCCTGCCATATCCAGAGGTGCGTCGCTAAGGTGTCGATGAAGTACCTGTCGTGGGACGCAAACAGCAGGGTCCCGGGGAAATCCTTTATGGCGCTCTCCAAGGCCTCCCTCGACGCCATGTCCAGGTGGTTGGTCGGCTCGTCGAGGAGCAAGAAGTTGGCCTTGCTGAGGACTAGTTTGGCAAGAGTCAGGCGGTTTCGCTCTCCACCGGAGAGGACCTTGACCTGCTTTTCGACCTCGTCTCCCGAGAAAAGGAACCTTCCCAGGAGGTCCCTGGCATCCTGGTACTCCAGACCGAGAGACCTTACCTCTTGAAGGACCGTGTTCTCGTCGCAAAGGTCCTGGAACCCCTGAGAGAAGTAGCCGGTGATCACGTTTTGGCCTATCCTTATCTCTCCCTCGTAGTCCGTCTCCATGCCCATTACGCACTTAAGGAGAGTTGTCTTTCCGCAGCCGTTGGGACCTATGAGGGCTATCCGGTCCCCGCGCCTCACCTGCCACGTGAAATCACGCCATAGAGTCCTCGTCCCGTCAGGTTCCACGGGGAAAGCCTTCCCGAGGTCAATAAGCTCCAACACCTCATCGCCCGACTCGGTCTCCATCTCAAAACGCAGTCCCATGCTGCGCTTTTCTCGCTTGGGCTTCTCGATAATCTCCAGCCGCTCGAGCATCTTTTCGCGACTCTCTGCCTGCTTTTTTCTCCTGGGAGTCGCCTTCCACTTCTGGATGAACGCTTTTGTCCTCGCGATGAGGGCTTGCTGCCGCTCGTATTCTTCCGCTTGCGACTTGAGCTCCATCTCCCGCTGCCTCTGGTAGGCCGAGTAGTTGCCCGAGTAGACGCGGGCTTCGCCGCCCGACAGCTCCACTACCTTGGTGGCCACGCGGTCAATGAAGTACCTGTCGTGGCTTACGATCAGAGCCGCTCCGGGGTAGTCCCTGAGAAAACTCTCAAGCCACTCGACCCCAGCGAGGTCAAGGTGGTTGGTCGGCTCGTCAAGTAGGAGAAGATCGGGGCCGAGGAGCAGCAGTTTCGCCAGCGCGAGCCGCAATTTCTCCCCGCCTGAAAGGACGCTTGTTTCCTTGGAGAACGCATCCTGGGTAAACCCGAGCCCCGCAAGGATTGCCTTTGCCTTGTGTTCGAGGCTGTACCCGTCCAGGGCTTCGAACCTCGCGGTCACGCGGCCATACTCATCCATGAGGGCATCCAGGTCGAGCTCGCCGAAATCACCGCCGGGCTTTTCGCCCGCGCCTGCCGACGCCATTTCCATCTTGGCCTCAAGATCCCTCATCCCGTTGTACAGGCCGGCAATGTCGCGCCTAGATGAAAGGAGCTCATTCAGAACGGTATCTTTGAACGTAGGGACGTCCTGGGAGAGGTACCCCCAGCTTCTCCTTCCCGGTATTGCGAACCCGCCCCCGTCTGGCTCCATTTCCCGGGCCAGCACACGGAGGAGAGTTGTCTTTCCCTCACCGTTTCGTCCGATAACGCAGACCCTCTCGCCTTCTGCCACAGTAAAGGAAACGTCTTTGAAGACCGTGTGAGCGCCGAAGTACTTCGTGAGGTTGTTTACGGTAAGGATGGGCATTGTCGAGTCCTCCTGCCTAAGCGATCAAGTGTTCGAGTCAAACGGGCATAGTGCGACCAAAGACGCTAAACCGCGCTTTGCAGCCCTACACCTCTCGAACCCTTAACCATGAAGGAGAACCCCTTTCCGTGATGGGGAAATACCTACAGGAAACTATAACACGTATCCGGTTGCGTGGAAAGCGCTGCGCCGACCTCGAGCATCCGGCGCCAGAATGGAATAGAGGAAACCGAAAGCTTGTCAGTCCTCAGGATACACGGTAATCGGCGGCTCGTAGATGGAGTTGACCATAGCGGCGAGGCCCGCCCCCGTCCTGAGGGCTTCCGCGTCGATTATCTCGGCGCTAAGAAAGCCGTGAAAAGCGTGAAGTCCCGGGACCCTGTCCGCCGCTTCGCGCGAGACCGCTTCGCACACCGCTTCTACCAGCGACTGCATCGCTGCCGTCTTGCGTGCTACGACCAATCCTAACCTGACAGGTTCTCCCGGGAACTCTTCACAACGGTTTTCCAGAAAGATAAGGGCTCTTTCTACTCCGCCGGCGATGGCGGCAATGTCCCTGGAAGCCTCCTTGGCCACGGCGTACCGGAAGTAGAGGTACGCTTCCAGTTCGCCACGTTGGAGCCTTTCGAGCACGGCGTCTGAACCGGCGATCTTGAGCCTCCGGGCCACGTGCCCGAGAGCCCTTTCGACAATACCGGCGCCGTCAACTGAAAGAGGGACATGCCGCCCATCGCTCACTCAGATTCGTCCTCTCGCTATATCCTTCCGGTAAGCTTCATCGCCTCAACGACTCTCTTGATGGCGACGATGAAGGCAGCGGTCCTCAGGCTGCACTTCTCGCTCTGAGAAACCTCCCAGACATCGTTCAGGCATCCGATCATCATGCCGTCGAGCTTGTTAATAACCTCGTCGAACGTCCAGGAAATGTGCTGGAAGTTCTGGACCCACTCGAAGTAGGAGACCGTGACGCCGCCGGCGTTGGCGAGGATGTCGGGGATAACCACAATGCCGCGGTCGGCCAGGATCGCGTCGCCGTCAGCTGTAACGGGGCCGTTGGCGCCCTCAGAGATAACCTTCGCTCTCACGCGCTTGGCGACTTCGGCGTCGATCTGGTTCTCCATGGCGCAGGGGCAGAGGAGGTCCACATCGAGGGTGAGCAGTTCGTCGTTGGAGATCTTCGTGATGCCCGGTGCCGAGTATCCCTCAATCAGGTGGCCCTTGGAGGTAGCGGTGTACTTCATGAGGTCTACTATGTTCAGGCCGTCCTTGCAGTAGTAGCCGCCGGAAATGTCGGAGACCGCGACTACTTTGACGCCCATCTTGTAGAGCCTCTCTGCGGTCCAGGATCCGACCTTGCCGAAGCCCTGCACTGCAGCGGTGGCATCCTTGGGGTTAATGCCGATCTTCTTGAGAGCCTCTACGCCGGTGATGGCGACGCCGTAACCGGTTGACTCGGCGCGTCCGAGAGAACCGCCCATCGAAACGGGCTTGCCCGTAAGAAGCGGGAGCATGCTCTCGCCGGCGATCTGAGTTGCCTCGTCAACCATCCAGGCCATTACCTGCCCGTCGGTATTGACGTCGGGCGCGGGTACGTCTACGGTCGGCCCGATGTTGGGCATGAGAGCCCTGATGAACGCGCGGGAGACAGCCTCGATCTCCTGCTTGGTCATCTTGGTCGGGTCGCAAGAGATTCCGCCCTTGCCGCCGCCGTAGGGGATGTTAAGGAGCGAACACTTCCAGGTCATAAGGGCTGCTAGCGCTATGACCTCGTCCATCTCGACCGTGGGGTGGTAACGAAGGCCGCCCTTGTACGGTCCGCGGGCGTTGTTGTGCTGGACACGATACCCTTTGAAAACCTTGGGTTTGCCGTTCTCGGTTCCGGGGATCTTGACCTCAATGACCCGGTCCGGCTCTTCAAGCATCTGACGGACGTGGTCATCAATCGCGAGTTTCTTTGCTGCCTGGTCAAAGAATACCTTGACATTGTCTAGAAGTGACATACTCCGATAGCCCCTCCCTACTCTGGTGTCTTCCACTTGGAGGGTAACGCGACGGGTGTAATCTGCGCATAAGAAAGTCCTCACGGAGTATAAAGAAAACGTAAAAATGGCTATGCCAAATAGGATCCAAGGAGTCCAAGCGCTCCCGGCCTCTTGCCGGTCGCGCGCAGGCGTATTGCTCTTTACGCAGGACCTAGGAATCGGGCATGTAGTAACCGATACCGGGTTTCGACAGGATGTACCGGGGTTTTGACTGGTCCGGCTCGATCTTGCGCCGTAGGTTCGAGATGTAGTTCCTGAGGTACTGGTATTCGTCGCGGTATTCGGGACCCCAAACACGACCTAGGATCTCCTCGTGGAGAAGCACCTTGCCCGCGTTCTGGGCCAGGTACTGGAGCACGCTGTATTCGGTCTGGGTGAGGCTAATCTCGCTTCCTGCCCGGAAGACCCGCCTCCGGGAGAAGTCGATCTCAAGGTCTCCGAGGACGAACTTAGACGACGCGCGTGCAGACGCCGACAGCGAAGCCCTATGCAAAAGCGCCTTTACTCTCGCGTTTAGCTCGGGACAGCTGAAGGGCTTGGTCACATAATCGTCGGCGCCGGCCTGAAAGCCCATAAGCTTATCGGCCTCGCTGATCCTACTGCTCAAAATGATGATGGGGACATCGGAAAAGCCCCTGATGGCCCTCGCAACTTCGAAACCGTTCATATCTCCGGGAAGGAGGATGTCGAGGATGACAAGGTCCGGGCTCTTGTCCTCTATGAGCTCGAGTCCCGACCGTCCGTCGGGGGCCGTGAACGCGGTATAGCCCTCGCTCTCCAGGCTGATTTTCACTAGTTTGGCGAGTTTGGGTTCGTCCTCGATGATGACAATGGTCGCGGAACTCACTCGAACTCCTCCCCTCCGGACGACCTCTCCTCATAAAAAGGTATGGTGAAGTAGAAAGTTGATCCTTTCCCCACGACGCTCTCTGCCCAGATATCTCCGCCGTGGGCGTTCACTATCTGCCTGGCAATAAGGAGTCCGAGGCC
The DNA here is from genome assembly GCA_012842425.1 of Candidatus Fermentithermobacillaceae bacterium. Classification (GTDB taxonomy): domain Bacteria; phylum Bacillota; class Sulfobacillia; order Fermentithermobacillales; family Fermentithermobacillaceae; genus UBA3951. Next base: position 6,973 of record DUSU01000091.1, read on the forward strand.
GGTCCCCTTGACCTTCCCCGCATCGCCGTCTACCCTGTAGTGCCTCTCAAACAGCCGGTTCAGGTGCTCGGGAGCAATACCGCCGCCCTGGTCGGCCACGGAAAACAGAAATCCGTCTTTTGTCTTCTTGACCCTAAGCACTATGAGCGACCCTGCAGGGGAGTACTTGATGGCGTTGTCCAGGAGATTTCTAAGTACCTGCTCCAGCCTGATCGGGTCAGCCCAGATCTCCCTAGCGCCGTCGCTAATGTCCGTGAAGAAGCGGTGTCCCTTGGAGATGGCAGACTCCTCAAGTAGGATCCTCTTTATAAGAGGAGGCAGGAGCACCGGCTCCATGGAGAGACGGGTCCTCGGCCCGACGGCCGATTCAAGGACGACTGACACAAGCTTCTCAAGCCGCTCGCACTCCTCCATGACCGTATCCAGGTACTCATTCCACTCAGGGCTTCCCGGAGCGTGCTTTCCTCCCGAGAGAAGCGAAAGATAGCCTTTTATGCACGCAAGAGGAGTGCGGAAGTCATGCGACAGGGCTCCGACCGCGTCTGCCAGTTCTCTATCCCTGACCCTGGCGGCCGTGTAGTGAACGCTCAAACGCCGGGCGAACAGCCTGAGGACTTCGCTCAGGACCTCTTTGATCACGGTATCCCCGGAGCGCGCATTGGGACACGCCACGAGGGAGACAGGAATGCCCTCGCGGGTACCCGTTAGTTCGATCCTCCCGTGTTCAGGAGCGCCGGATTCTCGGATGGCAGAAGAACCGGCAGTGGGCTCTCCATCGCCCACTTTCACTTCCACATCGGAAGTACCGGCCCCGTGCGCCTTGAGGCAAAGGTAAGAGAGCCAGCCTTGACCGGCGGCCGCCTCCTTTACTCGCTCCAAAGCAAGGTCAAGGTCGGGCTCCATCAGCGCTATGGATATCTCCGTAAGGAACTGAACTCCCGTCTCCCAGTCCACCCAACCGCTCCTCAGGCATACTTGTCCTATCTAACAGTATAGAGTTTATGCGCCCGGATGACTATCTGGGAACTGTAGGAGAGCTCTTACTCAAACTTTATCCTGCTAACCCCCAGTACGAAAAACAGCGCTCCAAAGGCGATAAGGACCAGGATGTTGGGCAAGACTGCCACGAAACGCGCGCCGTGGTACACCACGTCTGCCATGGCGCTCATGGCCCAAGCCTGCGGAGTGAACTTGGCGATTACCTGCATGTAGGGAGGAACCAGTTCCAGCGGCCAGCAGCACCCGCCGAGCATGCAAGTCGCGACTATGACGATAGGAGCCAGAGCCCCAAGCTGGGGCAGGGTCTTCACCATGGTCGAAAGCATGATGCCGAGCCCCGTCACTACGAAAAGGAAAACCGCTATGACGAGCAAGAACAGAGGAGGGTTCGGACCGAAGTCCAAATTCCGGAGGCACCACCCCGAAAAGAGGAGCACCGCCAGCTGGAGGGCTCCCACCAGGTAAGCGCCGAGGATCTTGCCACCTACTATGCTTGCCCTGGATACCGGAGCGGCCATGAGCCTGAGCCAGGTGCCTTCCCGCCGCTCCTTGAGGATGTCGCCGCAGCTGAATATCACCGTGAACATGGTGAACATGACGTATATCCCCAAGGTAGGCTTGGCCGACGAGTCGCTTTGACGGCTCACTTCACCTGCGGATAAGTCCACTACCTCTACTGTAAGGGCGGGGCGGATCCTGAACTCGTCCAGGACCTGCTCAACCAGAGTTTCCGGCTGAACCGGTACGTAGACCGATGAGAGCATCGCCAGGCTCCGCGCCGCTCCCCTTACGGCGCCTGCCAATGGGTACTCGGTAACCTTTCTCTCAAGGACTTTCGCGAGCACCGTGGGGAGCCCGGAAGCCGAAAGGCTCACGATGTCGGCCTCAAGCGGCTCTCCCGACGAAAGGCTTGCCTCAAACCCGGCCGGAATGACGACGCCC
>DUSU01000092.1 GCA_012842425.1 Candidatus Fermentithermobacillaceae bacterium
CCAGGACGAAGTAGTGACCAAGAAGGCTCACGATTTCCGGCTCCTCGCTGAGCGGGCGTTACCCCAAGAAAGGCCCGCCTAGTCCAGCCTGATTTCCTAGCTATTCTCAACGCCAACGCCAAACATTTCTGCGACATTGATCGATTAAGACCTTGGTACCAAAATCGTCATTCCGGTGCGAAGGACGTGGTCTCATGAAAGTCGCAGGCAAAATCGTAATCAACAACGGAGTCCTCCTCGCTGTGCTCTCTTTGCTGTCCCTGGCAGTTCAAGCGGGGAAAATCGGCACAGGAGTACTTGTCTTGGTTGGGGCCATCGTCGCGGGAGCCCTCTCCTACTTCCTTGTGAAGGCCGTACAGAGCCCGATTCACAGGCTGGCCGCTGCGCTAAAGGACTTCTCAGACGGCGAAGCCGACCTCACGGCTAGGCTCGATGAGAGTGGCGACGACGAGCTCGCCGAGATGGCTAAAGACCTCAACTCATTTGTGAGCAGACTCCGGGCTCTTATGGCTGAAGTAAGCGCCATAGCCTCTCACGTGGCCAACACGGCTGACGTGCTCACCCTGGGCGCCGAAGAGTCTGCCAGGGTCACGCAACAGATGGCCGAGGCCATACAGCAGATAGCAGCGGGTTCTCAGGACCAGAGCGACAGCGCCTCCAAGACCGCCATGGCGGTGGATGAACTCGGCAAGGCCATTGCCCAAGTTGCGGAAGGTACCGATGCGCAGACCGCCGGACTACATGAATCCCTGAACGTGGCTTCCAATGCAGATCATTCACTTGCCCAGGTTATGAACCTCCTCGAGAGGACCGGGATCGCATCGAACAAGAACGCCGAGTACGCATCCAGAGGTAGCCAGGCCGTCAGCAAAGTGCTGAACAGCATGGAAAGCATTAAGTCCACGACCGGAAACATCGCTCAGAACATCCGAGAGCTGGACGGGTATTCGCAGGAGATCGGCAAGATCATCGAGGTCATAAGCAGCATCGCCACTCAGACGAACCTCCTCTCCCTGAACGCGGCGATTGAGGCGGCAAGGGCCGGCGAGCACGGGAAGGGCTTCGCCGTAGTCTCCGAGGAAGTCCGGAAACTGGCCGAAGACTCATCCAGGGAGACCAAAGCCATAGCGAACCTGGTGAGCAGCATCCGCCAGGCTATCCAGAGAGCCGTCGCGGCGTCCGAGGTAGGAGCACAAGAAGTGGAAACGGGAAGCATCTTGGCTCAGGAAGCCTCGGCAGCGCTTGCCGAGATCGCCGAAGGGGCAGTGGAGACCGAACGGCTGGTGCTCGAACTGAGCGAAGCCTCGACGATCGTCAGTCAAGCCAGCGCCAGCGTGCAAGAGGTCATGAAGAGAGTAGTCGAGCTGGCCGAGGAAAACGCTTCTTCGGCGGTAACCATGATGTCCAGCGCCAACGAAGTCCGCAGGCTAATCGACAGTGTAGCGGCGGTATCCGAAGAGAGCGCCGCGGCAACCGAAGAAGTGTCTGCGTCGTCTCTCGAGATGCAAGGCTCCATCCAGAGGGTTTACGAATCCGCGCAGACCCTTGCAGAACTGGCGAGGAGCCTGAAGGACATGGTGAACAAATTCAAGCTGGAGTGACTTTGGTACGTCCTCGCATCCCCTGAATACGGGCCGCCGGGTGGAGACGCTCGGCGGCCCCGATGTTTCTGACCTCACTGCAGCCGGGAGTCAACAGAGTTCTGGACCTAGATCCTCGAAAGCAAAAGCCGGACCGAAGGGCCCGGCTTTCCAGGGAGTTGAGGGGATATGGGCTTGCTAGAACGTGAAATCAATGCGCACCGTAGCCGTCACGGTAACCGTACCGCTCTCGATGGGCGTCGCCGCATCTTTCAGCGCGTAAGAGTCCATTTCCGCGCGGCCTGAAACGGTCGCATATCCGTTAGAGATCTTGTAGATGCCCGTGATGGTGACTCCGGCCGCCTTGGCCATTACCTCAGCCTTGGACCTGGCGCTCGCGACGGCCATGGCGAGGGCTTCGTTCTTCGTGGGTTCGGCGTCCTGCAGGCCGAAGGTGATGCCTCCGATATTTGTGGCACCTGCGTTAACTGCGGCATCGATAATCGTTCCGGTGGTGGAGACAGACTTCACCCTGGCGGTCACGGTGTTGTTGCAGCGGTATCCGGTGAGGACCTGCTTGCTGCCACCGGTTTTCTGTTCCTCCCAACTGTAGACAGGGTACAGGCTGAAGTTGGACGTCTGGATGTCTTCGGAGCGGATACCCGCAGCCTTAAGTGCGGCTATAACGTTGTTCATCTGCGTGGTATTGGCTTGTTGGGCTTCTTTGGCCGTAGCTCCGTTGGTCTCAACACCGAAGCTGATGGTAACCATGTCGGGCTTCACCGAGATGGTCGCTTCCCCGTTGACCGATATGAGACGCGGCTCTGTCACGGGGTCCTCTGCCAACGTGCGTTCGGGTTGGAGCGCAACAATCGCGATAACGAGTGACGCTAGTATGGCACTAGCAACGACGACGTTCCGCAGACGCTCGCGCATATACTTATCACTCCTTGGGCTCAGGTTCTCTTGGGTGCACCAGTCCGTTTGACGGAGGAAGTGGGAATGTGTTCCCTAACTTCGCGTACCTCATGCACCGCTTGTGGAGAGATACCTCCCCCAACTTGACGTACTCCCCCGGCACTGGCGAGAATGTTGGAGTCGGGATTGCTTGCCAGATCAGACTGCACGAGGAGTTGTCAATGCAGACGAGGCCTGACTTCCTTTGCCCGAGATCCGAGGCTTCGGCCGAGATTGTAGCAAAGCGCTCCAGGTTCATCGGACGCGTGGCGCCTGCGTTTTCGCCCGAAGAAGCCGAGTCGTTTATAGCCAGAGTCAAAGCCGAACATCCCACTGCCAGGCACAATGTCTGGGCTTACTCAGTCGGACCGGGCACGCCCGTAGAGCGCTTGAGCGACGACGGAGAACCTAGGGGCACGGCCGGCTATCCGGTACTCGAGGTCTTCAAGAAGCGCGGCGTGAGAAACATCGTCTGCGTGGTAACCAGGTATTTTGGAGGGATCCTCCTCGGTGCAGGAGGGCTTCTCCGTGCGTACGGCCAAGCCGCTTCCGCCGCCTTGGGGGCTGCGGGCGTCGCTACATACAGCTACCATGACATCCTCACGGTCGTCCTTGAGTACGACCAGTACGGCCGAGTTCAGAGGGAGCTCGAAGGACGGAACGTCTCCATCCAGTCGGTTGACTTCGCCGAGAAGGTAAAGGTCACTGCACTGGTTAAACCTACTGACCTTGATGTAATCAAAGCCAGGCTCCGCGACCTCACGTCGGGCAGCGCCGTTGTAGAGGTGCAAGAAGGCAAGTACGTACCTGTGGATTGACAGAGAGCCGGCATCCACAGCAAGAAGCTACGAAGGCCGGATATCTCTGTATTGGAAAAGGAGGATATACCAGTGGCCCGCTCCGATAACTCGCCGACACGTGTGACAAAAACCTTGGCAGGTTCAGATAGAGCGCATAATGCTTCGTCAAATCAGCCCGGGAAACCGGCAGTCTTGATCCGGAGAGCCAGGCTCGAAGACGAACCTCACATCCGAGAGTTCACCCGGAACACATTCGAATGGGGCGACTATGTGGCCGACGCTTTCCCCGAGTGGCTTGAGAATGGATACGATGTGTACGTCGCCGAGGTCGACGGGATACCCGTCGGCGTTACCTGCGTCGCTTACTACGCTGAAGACGAGGCCTGGTTCCAGGGGATCCGCGTCAAGCAAGAAATGAGGCGAATGGGCATAGCATCCAAGCTCACAGAGGCCTCCATAGCAGCGGCAAGGGAACGCGGAGTCCGGCTCTGTCGGGCACACATCGACGCCGACAACTACAAGTCCCAGGGACTCGCGACGACTATGGGATTCCACAAGGCGGCCACAATCGCCGAGTTCACGGTGAGGGTTGCGGGAAACGTGTCGGCAGTTCCCGACGGCAGCGCTCACGAGGCCA
>DUSU01000093.1 GCA_012842425.1 Candidatus Fermentithermobacillaceae bacterium
GGTGATAGTGCTTGGGGGAACCGTTCCTGACCGCTGCCCGGACTACTTCGAGTGGGCCGTTCAGACCGCCGAGAAGATGGTCTACAACTCCGGCCAGGTAAGGTGCCAGTTCGCGACGCCCAGTATGGGGCGCAACACGATCGCCGCGGGGGCAGCAGCAATGGTGTTGCTTTCGGCCATGAAGGGGAGGGACCCGTCATGAGCATGAGGCGACCGTCATTCAAGCGATTGGTGGAGATAATAGTGGCGTTCACCAAGATGGGGTTCATGACATTTGGCGGCGGTTTTGCCATGATACCCCTGATTTCCGAAGAACTTGTTGAGAAGAAGCAGTGGCTTGATCAGGAAAAGCTGCTGGAGACCATTGCAGTTGCCCAGGCGCTGCCCGGTTCTCTTTCGATCAACATCTCCGTCCTCGTGGGCTATGAAGTGGCTGATGTGGCCGGGGCTCTTGCGGCTGTAGTCGGAGCGGCTCTTCCTCCGTTCTCAACAATCATGCTGTTGGCTGCCTTTTTCGGCATGTTTCAGAACAACCCGGTGGTGGATGCTGCTTTCAAAGGTGTCCGCTGCGCAGTGGTGGCGCTCATATGGAACGCAGGTCTCGGGACGGCGAAGACGACGGTAAAAGACCCGTTCTCGATGGCCATATTTGCGTTCACCATAGTGGTCATGATGTTCACCTCTCTAAACCCTGCCGTGCTCATAGTGTTCTTGGCGATGATCGGTGTTGGTGCGGTGGCGGTCCGGTCCTGGAGGGAACGCCGTGAGTTCTCCCAGATGAGGAGAGGAAAGGAGGGACAGAATGGTACTTATTGATCTCTTTACGGTGTTCTTCAGAATAGGCCTTGTCAGCTTTGGCGGCGGCTATTCAATGATTCCTGTCATAGATAACGCAATCGCCCAGCGAGGCTGGCTTTCGGCTCAAGAGTTCTACAACTTGATAGCGCTCTCGGAAGTAACTCCCGGTTCCATTTCCATAAACGCTGCAACCTTCGTGGGTTACCGGGTTGCAGGGTTCTTCGGGGGGCTGGTAGCTACCTTGGGCTTAGTCTTTCCCTCGTTGCTGGTTGTCCTCGTGGCCGCCATCCTGTTGCTTAAGTATGGGAACTCACGGTCGGTCCAGTCCGCTTTTCTATGGGTGAAACCTGCGGTGGCCGGGCTTGTCATTGTAGCCGGGGAGTATGTCGCAAGGACTTGCCTCATCGACGAAAGCGCTCTTCACCCCTTGCACTTACGTGGACTCCTGGACTATCGCGGATGGGTGATTTTCGCAGTGACAGCATACTGCGTCCGCAAACGCAAGGTCCCGGCACTGCCTATGATAGGTGTGTCTTGTCTTATGGGGATATTGCTATTTAGGTAGATGACGAAAAGGGAAGGCATGAGGCAAAGTCGGAGGCATCGATATGCATGATTCGGGCGGCAGGGGTTCTCTGGCCATCTGCGGAAGATATAACCCCTGAAGTCAAAGCCCTTAGCAGGATAGAACAAGTTCTACCCTAAGTGCGGCTATGTGGAAACCCGTAGGGAAGGCGATTCGGTCTATTTCGAGAAGAGACTCGTGCCATAGTCTTGCGCATACCTCCGGCCGGACAACTACTCCGAAAGGATGCAGAGCTGTCTTTACTGGTCTGTGTTCTCCTCCGCTATACGTCTTCCGTAGCCCATCAAGGAGCAGTCGAATATGCGGGTTACTTTGAGTGTTGCTCCTTCCGGCAAAGAAGTCCAAAGGCCGCAGTGCGGGCACTGAGCCTTGTACCCGTTCCCCGGAGCCGGAGCTCCGCTTGCTTTGAGGAACTGGAGCCCGACATGCTAAACGATCTCTTGGACAAGAGGAACACGCGGCTTGTTTTGGAAAGCCTTGTTGCGCGCAACATCTTCACGGTCAAGACCGAGGGGGGGCCATTACCGCTATCACACCCTGTTTCGGGATTATCTGCTGATGAACGCAGACAGCGCGCGTTCGGACCTGCTTCAAGCGCGGGCCGCAGATTATCCCCAGACTGCTTATGGCATCTTGACAGGGCATTTTTCGGAACGAAAACGCCGTGGTTTCGTCAGAAACATCGAGGGGCTGATCGATGAGCACAAGGAGGCGTAGTGTTTTATGAGCGGAGGTCCCCTTGATTTCGGTGAGGGAAATGTCAGAGGGCTGAACGTCAAGCGGCCGGGGTTCTGGGTGTTGTGCTTGTCTATTGTCGCCATAGCGGCAGTGGGAATCGCCCTGGCGGCGTGTCACAAATCTCCTGCGCCTCAGGCCGCCATAAAGAGCGCCGCAGATATCCGATGGGATGTGACTGATGATGTCCCTCAGGCGGTCAGAGACTACGCCCTGGAACGTGTGTACAATGATGTAGAGTACTATAACAGTCTCGGCTACAACATCTCCGACGCGAAGGTTACGGCAATGACCCGCATCGAAACCGGCACCGCGTCCCTGGAGAAGTCTATCGAACTGTGGCTCTTGGAGTACCGCCTGCTCCCCGAAGACGCAAACAGAGTGACGCTTGCCGGAGGGATGCAGATGGAGGATGGCTGGCTGACCGAGTGGAGCAGCGCAGGCCAGCCGTATTTGCTGCTCTTGCGCGAACTTTCCGGTATGGAAGAAACATGGCACCGTATCTGCGTCACGAACACCGATGTGATCACCCAGGATTACGGTACGCCCGAGATGCTGGAACTGTACGGCAATGAGTTCACCGCGGCGGCCATGGAGTTGTACAAGAACTACCTTGAGACCCGTTAACTTGGGGTAGTCACCGTATGACAGAGGAGCGGCGCGCCGCTCCTCTGTCTAACGTAACACCCCGCATAACATGAGGTTTACCTGGGAATTCTCCATGATTTCTGGAAATGGCATTATCCGTACTGAAAATGAGCGTATCCGTCCTACCCCTATCCCCCGCCACTGACAAGAATGAGAGTGGAGCCACGCTTGCGATAACCCCGTGAAGCTAGGAGCCCGACTTAACGGAAGGTCCTAGCCGGCAGGGGACATCGAGGGCGTGATTGTGCTTTGCATTTGTGCGCACTGTATGCGTGTGAGCAGCAGGTTGTCATACGTTCAGTTTTTCGCCGCAGATGAGACACCACACATGACGACGAGCGACACTTGAGCCGCGATCACACGAAAAAGCTTGCCGTGGGAAGCATGCTATCAGCGAAGAGGACCGGGGGGATGGAAGCCATGAAGAAGGCGCTAAGAACAGTCATCATAGCCCTGCTCATTGTGAGTTACGTCTTTGGGCAGGGGCTGATGATCTCCAAGGGTGTGGGATTACCCGTTCGGGTTGCCTATGCGGAGGGGTCCGCGGATAGCGAGCAAGGCGAGGAAGGCGGGGCTCCCGCTGACCCTGAGTCAACCGGACCAGAAGAAGTAGGCGATCCTGCCCCTCCAGAAGAGGTCGAGCAAGGATCTGAACAAGAGGTTCCGGAAGCGCCCGAAGAGGACCGGCAGGAGCCCGAGGAGGGTCCCGGTTCACCACCCAAAGAGGGTCAAGACCCCGAAGAGGATCCAACTGAACCCCCCACGGATTATGAAGAGGAACCCGAGGAACCTGCTTCTCCGCCGGAAGGCGAGGAAGAGCCTGAACAGGTTCCCTCCGAATCCCCCGAAAAGCCTGGCCAAGAAGTCGAAGGTCACCCCCTTGTTCCCCAAACGCCACCCACACAAGGGCTTCTGCAGCAGTCCTTCGGCATTGAGGGCGAGTATGAGATCGTCTTTGAACGGTGGTGGCTAGGTAACGATGGCGTGATTCACCCGGCGCATTACGACGGCTATGCAATTGAGGCATCGTTCGTGTCAAGCGAGGTACGATCCATTGAATACGAGTGGTCTGACGATGGCATGAGCTGGCACCCAATAGGTGAGGAAATGATCGTAGATGATGAAGGGCTGCAGTATGCATGGGGTTGCTGGTACAGGTGCATCGTCGTGAATGTATCTTCGTGGTCCGATGGTACCTACTATTTCAGAGCCACAGCCGCAAATGACTCAGGACAATGTGTGTCGGAACCAGTACACGCAGTCAAGGAATCCGTCTTCTTTCGCTCTTTCGAATTGTGGTTGGATTACGAGATTAACGTAGATAACGTGCAACAATACTACATCGAGGCGGAGTTCTTTTCGTCAACTGACCTGGACTCCATTGAACTCGAGTGGTCCGACGACGGCGCTAACTGGTACACAATAGGTCAGGATATCATCGTAGAAGACTTTGGAGTTCAGTTCGAAGAAAACCGTTACTGGAGCTACTGGTACAGAGGCCTCGAACTTGACCTGACCTCATGGCCCGACGGGACCTACTACTTCAGGGCTACAGCCACAAATAAAGACGGACAGCAATGTGTGTCGGAAGTGGCCGAGGCATTCAAGAACACTGTCTGCATTAGGTTGCTGCGATGGGACCTGGGATACGAGAACGAAGGCGTCATCAACACAGATAATGTCCATTACTTCTATGTAAACGTTGAGCTCGATTCTTGGGAGGACCTTGACTCCATCGAGTTCGAGGTGTCTTCTGACGGCACCGAATGGATCCCAGTAGATACGGATGCGATTTACTGGGATACAGGCGTGCTAGGGGGCTACGGCATATGGTTCAGAGCGATTGAGATGGACGCGAGAGCGTGGCCAGAAGGCAGGGTCTACCTAAGAGTGACGGCCACCGATGTGTATGGGCGGTCCTTGTCAGAGGTAGCCGAGCTATATAAGGATACCATTCCCCCGGAAGACGTGACTGACTTTACCGTGGAGCCAAGCGCAGAAGGCGATGCTCTTGTGCTTACCTGGACCAACCCAGAAGACTTCGAATTCGTGCGCGTACAGAGATGGTATTACTATTACTGGGAGACGCTGGTTGAGACCACGGCGAATATCTACGTCGATGAGGATGTATCACTCGGTGAGACGTATGAATACAGAATTGTCGTCTTCGACTCGGTGGGGAATGAATCGCCGGATCCCGTGAGTGTAACATGCAGCCTCCCGATTCCTCCGCTGATCTTCGAAGGTTGGTGGAATTCGGACATCATATACTCCGAGAATCAAGAGGAGTTTCGGTTTCGCGCTCGTTTTCGGAGTCAAGCAGGCCTCGTCTCCATCAACTACTATTTCTCGGCTGATGGTTTGAGCTGGGAAGAGGTCAGCCGGTATCCCGGGTTGAGCGTTCTCTCTGACGAGGGACTGGATAATGAATGGGATACTTATTGGACCAGAGCCCTTGTCGTCGACATAAGCGGCCTCCCTGACGGCGATTACTGGCTCAAGGCTACGGCGGAAGACATGGATGGGCTTACACTCGACGGAGTCCTCAAACTCACGAAAGATACCTTCTGCGCGGATGCCGAAAACCTCACCGTCACCCCAAACGAAGACAACACCGCGCTAATACTCAGTTGGACTATTCCCGATCCCGACGATTTTGACTACGCCGACATTTACAGGTACAACTACCAGCGCGGCGCTTGGGACTATATCGGCTGGTTTGTAACGGGCGATACCTACGTCGACACAGGCGTCGACCGAGCAAACCCATACCTCCTCTACCGTTATCGTGTCGTCCTAGTTGACAAGGCCGGCAATAAGTCGCAAAACCCGCCGGAAGCAGTAGGTAAGCTGCACAGCGACAGCCTCATGGCGCTCAGGTCCTGGGAGGTCACTGACCAGGGGAAGATAAACGTCAGTAACAGCAAGAGTTTCGTCATCCAGATAGACTTCTACTCCTCTAATCCCATTGATAGCGCAGACTTCTACTACAAGACGGGTAGCGGAGATTGGGGGAGCATGTTGCCTTTCTCAGTTTCCGAGTACTTGGTGCACGATGCCTCAAGCGCCTCGGGCCAGGCGCGCATAGTCGTAGACGTAAGCGGTCCCTTGGGAATCCCGGATGGCGGAATCCTCCTACAGGCGGTAATAGCCGACACAGCCGGAAACACGCTTATAGAAGAGTATGAGTTAGTCAAAGACACCGTCCCGCCTGCCGGTGTAAGCGGCCTGACGGTGAACCCCAATGAGGAGGGGACAGCGCTCGTCCTCACCTGGACTAACCCTCAAGAAGACTTCAGTCACGTCAACATCTACAGGGACAGCACCAGCATCTCATCGCAGTTTACAGGTGAGTCCTTCACCGATTACGGCGTCCTGCCCGGAGTTACCTATACCTACAGGGTGGCCGTGGTCGATGCCGTAGGAAACACGCAGTCGGTTGAGGTTACTGCGGTTCTGCCCACGTCTCAAGGCCCCATCCTCGTAGACATGTCGCCGCAAGACGGCTACCTAACCCGGGCCAACTCCTTGGACTACAGTGCCTTCTTCAGGTGCGACAAGAAGGTAGTCAACATACTCTTCGAGATTTCCCTTGACGGAGAAGTATGGGAGCCTCTCAACCCACTTACGACAAGCCCGACCTACTCCAGCGGCGATGGCTACTACTTCGTAAGCGGGAAGTGGAATGTGGGGTCCATAGGTGAAGAAGAGTACTTGATTCGGGCTACGGCCATCGATATCGCAGGACGTTCCACTACCACAGATCCCAGGACGATCCGCATTGATCACCTAGGTCCCGTTGCGCCGGCAGATTTCACAGCGACGGTAGAGCCTGATTACCACAGGATTGCTCTTTCGTGGAGCCCGCTTGAGGACGCAGTGAGGTACGTCCTGACAAGACGGCCCGCCAATCCCACGGGCGGCTCGGAGAAGAACTGGGAGGTCTATCCCCCGCAACAAAGCTTCGTTGACACAACGCCGGAGAGCGAGACGCTCTATATCTACAGTGTCCGGGCGTACGACCTAGCCGACAACGCCGGGGACAGCGCCACTCTGACTGCGGAGATACACTCGGGTCCGGCGCTTACTCTTGAGGGCTGGTTGGACGTCTACACCAACGTCAGTCAGTATACGCTTCGCGGTGTTACCGAACCCGGGGCAACTGTCAGAGTCAACGGCATCGCCGTGGAGGTCGGACCCGACGGCGCGTTTTCCTACAGCACAGAGCTTCAGCCCGGCGAACAGGTGTTTACTGTCGTCGCTACCTTGGCAGGCGCTCAGCACACACTGAGTCAGAGAGTTGTCCTTGACACCACCGCTCCCAGTATAGGATTCTCGACGGCTCCCTCAGATGGCGCAGTAGTGAGAGGGACTGTGACGCTACGGTTTTCCCGCAGTTCCGACTTTGCAGGAGGAGTCTTGCAGGTAACGCGTGATGACGGAGCAACCTGGGAAGACATTCTTTTCATCCCTCCGGAGTCCTCAGTGCTCCAAGACTTCTTATGGGACTCGACCGCGCCCATAGGCGAGTCGGGCCCGCTGGCGGACGGTCCGTACAAGTTCAGGGCAATGGCCTGGGACCGGGCCGGGAACATCGGTGTTTCTCAAACAAGGATATGGACAATCCAGAATACACCTCCAACGGCGCCCAGAAACGTCACGGCAGTGGGCGAAGTGGATACGATAGTCGTATCCTGGCTCGCGAATGTCGAGCCTGTCTCCTGGTACAGGGTTTATCGTTCGATTCTCCCCGGAGGGCCGTATGCTCGAGTGGCCGAGAAATCCGTGTCTGGTTCTGAACCTACCAAGTACGTTGACCAAGACGTGGAAAGCGGAACAACATACTACTACGTTGTGACGGCAGGAGTGGGGTCCGCATATCAGGGCGAGCTGGAGAGCGCCTTCTCCGGAGAAGTATCAGCCGCACCTCTTAATGACACGACGCCGCCCACTATTACCGCCGTCCCCTTCACTGAAGGCGAGACCTATGGCTGGGATAGGCTGTCTTTCGGAGGCGGTTCGGGCCTCAGAGCCACAGATAACTCGCATGGAGGCGTAAAGGAGTTCATCTTCTCGTTCTCCTGTGACGGCGGTGCAACCTGGGAGATACTTGTATGCCCGGCGAGGTCATACTCTGCCTCCGGCAGCTTGTACTACGGCACCCGCGACACGATCTGGACGCCGGAACAGACCCGGGGTCTGGAACCGGGTCCCTACGTGCTCCGTTTTTCGGCCGTGGATTACGCGGGGAATGAGTCCCAATCGGTAGTGATAAACATCACTATCGCCGCCGCTCCGGCTGCGCCGCAGAACCTCAAGCTCACCCGGGGCGAAGGGAGCATCATACTCACTTGGGATCCTGTGGGAGGAGACGGTTTCCTGTACTATACCGTTCACCGTTCCACCTACTTGACCGGTGGGTATACCCAGGTGGGATCGAGTTGGGAAAGAGGAAATACCACGTACACAGACACCACCGTGGAAATGGGTAAGACATACTACTACTACGTTGTCCACCACAACAATCTGGGCACCGCTCAGTCTGCCATTGTCTCCGGAACGGCTTCCGACGACCTAACGCCGCCTGTTGTAACGGAAGTCAGCAGGCTTTCGGGCGCAGGCGGGCCCCAGATCATCTTCCAAGCCTACGCGACCGACAACAAGGCCGTATCCACGATGCGGGCGTTCTACTCCCTTGATGGCGGCGCGACGTGGGAGAAGATGGACTACCAAATAAGTCTTAGCACGACATCGAGCGGCAAGTGGGCTACCTTTACCTGGGATACAAAAGATCTGCCGGAGAGCCCGGCGCTTCAGGTTGGAGTTAGGGTCATCGCCCTCGATGCCGCCGGAAATGAGTCCGAGCCTGTTGACGTGTTCTGGACTCTCGATCTGTGGGTAAACCCGGCCACAAATCTCAGGACCACTCCGGGAGATGGCACCATCCTTCTCGAGTGGGATCCTTCACCCGATGGAGATATTGACCGCTACAGGATTCTTAGAGGGTTGCAGCCGGGCGGGCCGTACTACGATCCCGGCGGATTCGAGAGCTACACGACAGGCACTCAGTTCTACGACGAGAGCGTGGTGCCGAACACGGTCTACTACTACGTTGTCGACACCAGAGATCGTCTTGGCAACGTGAAGAGATCGGAGGAAGCATCGGGTTCAGCCATTTCCGACACAGAACCTCCTTACATCGTTGGAGTACGGCCGGAACACGGCGTGACCATAGGCGGAGACACTATTGTTTTCCTGTTCGTCTACTTCAGAGATAACTCAGGACCTCAAGGTTGTGAGGCCCGGATTGAGTACCGGGACGCGGAAGGCAGCTGGGTCCAGATTGGTCCTGTCCTCACAAACCCGCATGAAGTACAAGGGACAGACTACTACGACCTGAATACCGGCTGGAACCTGAAGGATATGGAGACCGGCGACTACGTGGTCCGCTACACGGTCTACGATGCCGCGGGCAACGCCTCTCAGAGAGAGGTAACGTACTACGTCGACAGGACGCCCCCGGAGGCCCCTAAGAACCTGGAGGCCCTATACGGTTTGGGGCAGATTGGTCTGGCCTGGGAGTCGCCTCCCGACGGAGACGTGGCCCGGTACAAGGTGTACCGCGCCAACGAGATCGACGGCGAGTACACACTTGTCGGTGAGTCGGAAGGCAAAGAGAACGTCTTCTACTCCGATGCCGCGGTTCAGCCCGGACTGACTTACTTCTACTACGTTACCGCTGTAGACCAGTACAACCATGAGGGTCCGCCGTCAAACATAGCGTCCGCCAAGGCGGAACCCGACACATTGCCTCCGCAGGTCTTGGGCATTGAACCGGAGGACGGCGCCTTCATTACACCAAGAATTCCGATCACGGTGAGGGCCACCGATAACATATCAGTGGTCAGCATCACCCTGGAGTACTCGCTGGACGAAGGAGAGACCTGGAACGAGATAACGACGATCGCCACTCGCGAAGAAGCGGTTTTCCTTTGGGACGCTTCCTCGCTTAATTCAGATGGCCCCGTCAAAGTAAGAGCCATCGCCCGGGATTCATCCAATAACCTGAGCGACGGAACGCCGGTGCGAGACTATATCCTCGATACCACGGGACCTAATGTGACAGGGCTCAGCTACATCGTGCTGTCGCCTACTGAGATCCTACTTGTCTGGGACCCTGTGACCGATCTTGACTTGGGCTATTTCGTTATAGAAGGCATAGGATTAGGCTACTCCTATCGTGACGAGGCTTCGTGGAGGGCGCAGCACGACCTCGTATGGGGGCTGTATCCCGACCGCGAATACCGTTTCACAGTTACTGCTTACGACCAGTTGCATAACCCCGGAGTACCGGCAGAGGTAGTCGTTATCACTCAATCAGATGTGACTCCGCCGGTCTTCATGATGCCGCGCCAACACTCTCAGTTCAACTATCAGGGAACACTCAAGTTGTTCCAAGCCGCGTGGGACGATGTGCGCGTCGAAACCTTCACATTTGAGTATTCAACCGATGGGAGCGTTTGGGAAGAACTAGGCACGGTGGACGCGTATGACCACGAAGCGATTACCGGTACCGGAGAGCGCGCTCACGGGCTTTACGAATGGGATGTATCCGGATTGCCCGAAGGCAGTTACTACGTAAGGGCCTTTGCCACCGATACATCCGGGAACCGGAGCGAGTACTCTCAAGTAGTTGAGTACATCGTCGATTGGACTGCCCCAAGCGTTCCTACCGGTTTCACAGCGACCTCCACTTCTGGGTACGTGGAACTGAAATGGGATGGACCGACCGAAGATGATGTGGAGCAATACCGCGTCTACCGCGCTCTCTCAGAGAGCGGGCCCTACGAAGTACTCGAGAGTCGGGTTGTTTACCTGTCCTACCGTGATAGACTCGCGGTACCCGGAGAGATATACTTCTACAAGCTGACGGTTTTGGACTACGCGGGCAATGAAAGTGAGGCCGCAGGCCCGGTTGTTGGCTCCCTGACACCGGACACGACGCCCCCGACTGTCGTCTTCCTGTGGCCCTGGTCGCCGGTCACAAACTCTTTCGTGTCCGGCAAGAACCTTGGGGCTCAAACCCGCTTTGACGTCCGTGCCATGGATGACCGGCTACTCGACAGCATCGTCTTGGAGTACAGAGAAGCCGGTGCCGGCGAGGGTGCGTGGACGCTGATCGGCGAATACACCGTCGATTGGGATACCTATGATGCTACGGCGCATTTCTTCTGGGATGCCACGGGCCTTGCAAGCGGAGAGTACGAGTTCCGGGCCATCGCCACCGACCGTTATGGGAATGTCAGCGAAACGTACGTTGTGAGCTACAACCTTCACGCAGAAGTGCCCGGCACCCCTCACCTGACGGCTACGCCCGGCGGATGGCGTGTGGATCTGTCCTGGTACTCGAGCGAGGGTTCGGAGCCCGTAGGCTATCGCGTGTATAGAGCAACATCTGTGACCGGGCCCTACTCCAGGATAGCTACAACCGCCGGCAACAGCTTCAGTGACTTCCCGTTGGCCCTCGGAAAGACATACTACTACTACGTTGAGGCTGTAGACGCTTACAGGAACCTCACGCGGAGCGAGACGGTCTGGGCCGTTCCCACGGACGAAGATCCGTATCCGCCCACTGCCGACGCCGGTGATGATCTAATAGTCCCGTTTGGATCAGAGGCGGTCTTTGACGGTACTTACTCAACTGACAATCACCGGATCGAGAGATACTTCTGGGATTTCGGAGATGGAGATACTTCTTCCATGGCCCAGCCACGCCACATCTACGAGGAAGTAGGGACATACACGGTTACCTTGACCGTTACGGATCCGGCAGGGAACTCTGCCCAAGATACATGTGAGGTAAGAGTGGTACCACCGGACCAAGTTGGGACACTTGACGTTCGGGTAGTAGACAACGTAAGCGGGCTTCTTCTTCCCGGAGCCAGTGTCGTGATCCAGTATCCCGACGGAGTCACCCGGCACAGCACCTCGGACAGCATGGGGATAGCCCGCGTTGTCGCTCCTCCGGGAGAGTACCGTATCTATGCTTATGTTCAGAAGTACAAACCGGCCGCCGTTGACGTCACCGTAGTCCGAAATCAGAAGACAAGCGTCTATGTGAGGCTGAACCGCGGAGAGGTTGTGCAAGGCGAGATCAAAGTCTCGAGAATGACTCTCGACGAGATAATCGCCGCAGGTGTTGACATAAACGCTCCGGAAAACCAGAACATATGGAAGTTCCAGATAAACCTGGGGTTTGTGTCCCGTACGGTTATGGTCAACGGGTACGGCGATGGTGGGGTAGGTGACGCAGGAAGCGCAGGCCCCGTATATGAAGAAGACAACTTCAGCATGCGGGTGGACGATTACGAGGTTAGCGTACAGTTCATTCCGTCTCCCGAACCCGAAACTACTCCTCCTTCCGTCGCCTACCTCGTAATACCCGGAGAGGCCAAGTGGCTGAAGGAGTTCTTCGAGGTCTGGCTTGTCATCGAGAACACTGCAGACCCGGAGTTTGTGATCGATGAAGCCATGGCTCACCTAAAGCTTCCCCAGGGCCTCTCTTTGGCGCCTACCCGGATACCCCAATACCTGCAAATAGACATGGGCGAGATCGCGGGCGGCGAGAAAAAGGAAGCACAGTGGATCATAAGGGGCGATACAAAAGGCGAGTACAGGGTCTCGGCAGAGTTTGAGGGGATACTGCAGCCGTTCTGCGAGCCTGTTAAGAAGGTCTTCATAACCAAAGAGCCATTCCGGGTTTGGGGAGAAGACGCCCTGTTCATGCATATCTATGCCCAGGACCAGGCAGACGTGGGTTACCCCTACAACCTGACGCTCGAGATGGAGAACGTGTCCGACGCGCCGGTCTACAACCTTTCGCTTGCCCTCCTGGAAGAGGCGAAGCAGAGCTTCATCTATGCTCCGAACCAAGAGCTCTCTACCACTATAAGAGAACTGCCTCCCGGTGCGACACTGCGAAAGGAATACCAGCTCATACCTTCCATCCAGGGAGAACTATCACTGTATCACTCCTACGTTCTCCAGGTGGGAGGCAACGCTAATGTGGAGTCCCTCATATACCCCGTAGCGGTACCTGAAAACGCAAAAGGCACGGCGCCGGTCCTTACGCAGGAGAACGCCGAAGGACAAGTGCATCTCAGTTGGGATCCTGTGGAGGGTGCTCAAGGCTACCGGATCTACTATATAAGAGACGACCTCCTTACCTCCAGGGAGCCAGAACTCGTCTACACGTGCGGACCAGAAGTAACCCAAGTGACCTTGCCCGAACCGGGCGGGCCCAAGGATTATGTGCTGACCACTGTGACCGTTGACGGCGAGAAACTGTTCCACGGCGTCACAGGCCTATCCTGGGTTGAGAACGCGGCTCCGCCGGTACTGACCGTCGATCCGATGGAGATCCTGGTCGGCCGGGAGACCGAGCTCATTATTACGGTGAGGAAGGGTGGTCGTCCCGTAGAATCAGGCTACGTAGATGTCGGTGATCTAGAGCAGGGCTGTGTATTGGACCCGTACGGCCAGACGCGCGTGGTTGTGAACCCCAGCGTCCCTGGCCCAATCGTTGTCTCGGTGTACGAATCCGGCGTACTGGTAATAAGCAAGACAATAAGCGCCGTTATGCCCGCGCCGCCGGCAAAACCCATGGGGCTCAAAGCGAAAGACGAGGTAGGGAAAGTCCTACTTACATGGTTTGCCAACAGCGAGCCGGATTTGGCGGGATACGAGGTCTACCAGGCCGTGGACAATGTCTGGGAGAGAATAAGCCCTGAGCTCGTCACGGAGACCAACTACCTGGTCACCGACTTGACGTATGAGACATCCTATATCTTCATGGTCAAGGCAGTAAACGAGTTAGGTATGAGTTCAGACGGCTCCGATCCTGTGGAGATCCTGCTTGGTCCCGCTCCGGATACGGTAGGTCCCTGGGTCATCTCGACAGTGCCTGCCAACAACCAAGCGGGAGTAGCCGTAAACACGGCCATCGTCGTGAACTTCAGCGAAGACATAGATCTGGACCAGGGTTGGGCTGATATAGTAGTCAAGGTCGACGACGAAGCGTGGGAGTACGACTACGACATCATGGGAAACAGCTTGGTGCTCACGCTCCGGGAGCCCTTACCCCATAAGGCGCTGTGTGAGGTTGTCATCCCCAAGGAAGCTATTAGGCAAATCGGAACGCTGAACCCGATGGCCCATGATTGCGTCCTTGTGTTCTACACTGGCATGGAGCCTGACGAAGTGCCGCCTTACCTGACTGCGGTCACCCCTGCAGCCAACGAGCATGACGTCCCCGTGAACACCCAAGTCAGCATTAGTTTCAGCGAAGACATAGTATTGGGGCCCAACTACCAAGCAATATCGCTGACCACGGGCGGGGAAACGAAGGCCTTCACCACAATAGTGAACGGCAATGTCTTAACGCTCACTCCGGTCGAAGACCTTCCTTACAGCGCCCTTTGTGAAGTGCACATTCCCGCTGGTTCTGTAGTCGACGCGGCGGGCAACTCCCTGTCTCAGGGATATTCGTTCAGGTTCTTCACAGGCCTTGCCCCCGACAAGACTCCGCCTTCCGTGGTAGCCATTGTGCCGGCAGACAGCAGCCACGATGTGCCTTTGAACGCCGAGATCAATGTCTACTTCAGTGAGGATCTGGGGCAAGGAGCAAGTTTGCAGGGCGTAGAGGTGTACGCGGGAGACGACCTTGTGGGGTACACCTATATCATCAGTGAAAACTTCCTGACGCTTAAACCGGATACGCTGCTGCCTCAAACCGAGAGATGCCGGGTGGTCTTGCCTGCCGGGGCCGTAAGCGACCTTGCAGGCAACCCATTGGATTCCGAATACGAGTTTGAGTTCTACACAGGGATTCACGTCGACTACGATGCGCCGTTTGTTCAAGATGCAGAGGCTCTAAGCGACGGCATCCGCCTCAGCTTTGACGAAACAGTGCAGCAGGGACCTGACATGAGCGATGTATCGCTTCTTGTGGGCGGGGAAGTCGCCGAGTTCTGCATGGAGTTCTCCGCGAACGAACTGGTCCTTATCAGCCTGAGTCATCCGCTCCAAGACGATTGGGAGGTAACTATCGCCGCGAGCGCTGTAAAGGACGTTTCCGGTAACTTCCTGGAAGAGCCTTTCATGTTCGCTCCCATGAACGATGCAGCCTCAGCCGATTACTTGTGGGAGAGGACATTCGGCGGGGATGGACTCGACGAGGTTTGGGCCGTTGTGGAGGCAGATGATGGAGGCTATGTCTTTACCGGCTCCTTGCGGGAAGAGAGCGAAGATAAGCTCTGGCTGGTTAAGGTGGATTCAGACGGGAACCTGGTTTGGGAGAGGAAGTACGGCGGCGGGTTCCACGAAGTGGGAAGAGACGTAAGCGTGTGGTCGGACCGCGGGTCCACGGGCTTCCTCATCACAGGCATCCACAAGGCGACCATTAACAGCAATGAACAGATATGGCTCATAAGGACCGGTCCTCTGGGCTACTCAACAGCCGGATTTGAACGGATACTCAGGTTGGAAGATACCCAGTACGAGTCTGCCAAGAAGCAAGCCTTTGCGGTTACTCAGACCTGGGAAGGCAACTACGTTATAGCCGGAAGCTTCGTAACCGAAGGTGGAAGCGTGCCCTTTGCGATATGGACCGATCCCATCGGCCAGGTTGGCGAAATCCAGACGTACGGCGGCTCAGGGTGGGGCACTTTCTACGCTGTCGAAGAGACTGTCGAGAAGGTTAAGGACGTGAACGGGGAAGAGGTTGAGGTTCACGGCCTCATTTTCGCCGGTTATGTCACTGATTCCCAGGGAACGAGAAGTGGTCTGGTTGTTAAGACGGGTGCTTATGGCAAGGTCGAATGGCAACACCGTTTCTCCTCGAAAGAATCGAGCGTGGCTCGAGATGTCAAACAAACCCAAGACGGTTACATCGTCGTGGGATACTCAGGGACACAGATGTACCTCCTGAAACTGGACAAAACCGGCAAGGTAGTAAAGCAACGGATGGTGGGCGACGGTTTCGGGTACTCGGTGGCCTTGACAAAAGACGGCGGGTTCATAGCCGCCGGAAAGGACTCCAAAGGCATATACGTTGTCAAGACCAACGCGGATCTCAAAACTGATTGGGAGAAGCACTTCGGCGCTCCCCGCGACGAAGCTTATTCGGTGATTACGACAAAGGACGAAGCCTTCGTCGTAGCAGGCATGAACGGCGAAGGGGATGCTTACCTCATCAAGTTCGAGGGCGAGAAAAAGAGAAACTTGAACGTCTCTTCGCCCAACGTGTTCGTAGACGGAACGGTCCTGGTGTACGCCAGCATCTTCGATGAACTGGGCAAACTCATCACCTCAGGCGAACCGGAAGTGGAGATCGAGGTGACTGGGTACGACGAGAGGGTAAGGCTGAATGATGCCGGAGAAGACGGGGACTTCCACCCCAATGACGGTGTCTATAGCGCTTGGGTCCGTCTGTCCGGTGTTGGTAAGGTCGAGATAAAGCTCTATGTCGACGGCCACTACGCCAAGAAGAGCGTCACCGTAAATATGGTCGACGCCACGCCTTTGCCGCTTGTGGTGGTCACCGACCTGGAAGCCCTGTACCGCGAGTTCCGCAATACCGGTATGTCTCCGACCGTGGACTCCGACAAGAACAAGATACCCGACTACTACGACCTCTTGGATAGGCTCAACAAGTACGCCGCCAACCACGGTGGAATTGTCGTCGATATAAGGCAGGAAATAATTGGCTACGACTCACTGGACTATGCAGAAAGCGTCACTATGCAGCGATATGAAGGGCCGATCCAGATCACTGAGACGACGACCCTCAAGTATGTGGCCAAGGACCGCTACAACAACTGGTCAAAGCAGAGCGTGGAGACATACAAGATAGTCGATTCAGCCGAGGTCGCTTCCGTGGCGGTAGCCTTCCCCAAGGGCGGCAAGTTCCGAGAGCCGCAGAACGTGGTCCTTATACCGTCTCACGAGTCTGCGGAGATCTACTACACCACTGACGGTAAGGATCCCACTGAGGAAAGCACCCGGTACGATGGTCCGATATATGTCGGCAAGACCACTACCCTGAAGTACATCGTGAAACTCGGGGAGAAAACGTCAAAAGTAGTCAAAGAGGAGTACAACATAGACCCCATCTGGGGGCCACTCGTGCCTTCCGTTTCGGCGGTGCCCGGTGGCGGGACTTACGCCGGGTCGGTATGGGTGACTCTGATGGCCAGCGATGGCGCCGAGGTCTACTATACCACAGACGGAAGCGGCCTCATCGCCGACCGCAAGATGATGGGAGAACTTGTGGACGAGTATCTTGGATGGCTCGGGCGCAGGACCGCCTTCCGGAACCTGGCTATCATCGGTGATGACTCGGTGGTTCCTTACTACCGTCTGGAGAGCCCGGCGCCGAGCATGAAAGAAGAGAAGTATGCCGTCCCCAAGGATTACGGCAACCCGACGCTCATAGATACCGGCCAAGGTTACGTGATGACCGACGTGCCTTACGGCATGTACTGGGAACTCGGCACCCCCGAGAACCTCCCGAGGCCCGAGCTGGACGCGGGCGTCGGCAGGGTGTTCGCTCAAAGACCGGCCAACCTCATCCAGATCATCAACGGGTACGAAATGCCCGTTCAGAGGTCCAACGCTGTGGTCTTCTCTCTCGGTGACGAGAGCCCCAAGCCGGAGCCCGGGGCTTCCGGCCCTAAGCCTTCCGCTTCAGGGTCTTCGGCTCCCGCGGCTCGTGGGCCGGAGGATCCCGAGCCCCCGGAGTCTCCTATCACCATAACGGCCGGTGAGCCGGAGGTTGAAGAGGGCAAGGTCACCCTCGCCATAACCACAAAGAACACCGGCGATGCCTACGAGAACGCCCGGTACGGTATGAAAGTCAATGCGCCCGGCGTCAAAGGCGGCTCGCTCAACGTCTCTTACGGTAAAGA
>DUSU01000094.1 GCA_012842425.1 Candidatus Fermentithermobacillaceae bacterium
GAGCCGACCAGGAAGTGCTCTGCGGCAGTGTAGATCGGATTGTCGCCCTTGACCAGATAAGACCACGCGGCCAGAATACTGAGGGTCTTGAAGATGAAACTCCACTGCTCTGCGCCCACTGTCTTCCCTCCCTCCTATTCCTTCTTGGCCGATCTCTTGGATACGAAGTATCCAACATTTCCAAGGATGAGGAAAACGATGACCGTTATATGCCCTAAAGACTGCGCGTCCATTCCCGCCAGGCCCGCTCCGGGCACACCCACGAGCTGCTCGTACTCGGCAGCCCCTCTCAGCCCACCCAGGAAGCCCTTGAGCTGTCCTGACCTGATGTACGGTTGGACGCCCGAGTACATGGTCAGCGAAGCGCCGCCCGTGAGCGGAATGTGCAGGGGCTCAGAGACGTATGTCATCCAATCCGAGTAACCCGGTGAACCTACCGTGGTGCAGAAAATGAGGTCAACATCGTCCTTTATGGACTTGACTTCCTTCATAAGAGGCATTTTGTCCAGGGGCTCGCCCTTCCAATCCCGGTTTATGGCTCCCTCAAGGATGTTGTCGATCATGAGCCTGATCGTGGCCGGCCAAGCGTTATCCCTGTACCCAAGGTGGACCCAGTCGACCCCGTACTCCTTCCCCATCTCTTTGGCGACCGCGTCGATGATATCGAAGGTCGTACCCGGTCCGAACGTCTGGTTGAACAGGGACGTTGATATGAGTTTGCAGTTCTTGGCGAAAGCCTGCCTCGCCAAGGCCGTGATCATGGGGTTCAGTTCGGGCGCATTACCCGGTCCCGTGTCGTGGGATACCCATATCACGCCGCCGTCCGGTACGCTGGCGACAGTGTTGTAAACCGTCCTGGTGTTGTCGGAGATGGCAACCGGAAGACCGACCGGCCGGAACATGGGAATCATGAGACATACGATGATGATGGCGTACAAGATGCGGACGTCGATCCACTGCAGCTTCTTCCAGTCCACGTCACTCACCCCCTTACGACCCGCTGCCGGTCCAGCTGCGCTCAAGCCCGAGGATAACGCGTATGGAAGCCGCGAAGGCCCCGATCGACGCGCCGATCCTGATGCCGCGCATCCCGGCGGAGTTAGGAACGTCCAGTATCCACTGGGCGAACTTAGACGTGTTGGGGATAATCGCGTCTCCGATAGGAGCCTGCCCCAACATGAGGATGACAGCCGCGATAAGGAGTATGGTAGCCTCGACGTTTTTCAGTTTGAAGGAACGGTAGGCTGCCGAACATACGTAGAAGCCGAGCATTGCGTAGATGGCGCTGTCCGTAGCGTTGGTTATGGAGTCAATGATGAACGTCGAGACGGGGCCGTCGATCTTGTTTATGAAGAATATGACCGTGGTCACGGCGCAGACTCCCAGGAGAAAAGCGCTGTAAGCCCAGTTCGGCCTCCGCTTCTGAACATAGGAGTAGTGAAGCCTTATAAGGTGTATTGGCCCGAACAGGAATGCGAAAAGGTAGCTGGTCTGTACGATCGTATCCAGGTCTGTGGCGAGGGTAGCGCCTTTTTCTCCGAGGTTCAGAAACTTGAGGCCCATGCACACGAGCGCCGTCACCAAGACGACAAGTAAGGGCAATCGCCTTTTCATGCCGGTCTACCCTCCTTAAAGAGATAGCAGTTGAATGAGGTCGTCCGCATTGCCTTTCGCGGTCGCCCATATCGTCCCGATGATGATGAGAACCCCGAACAGGATCTTCATCATGTCCTGGGCCACAACGGTGCCGGTGAGCATAGGCTCCTTGGACAAGTAGGCCGAGGCTGCGAAGAGCTCCTCGCCGATCAGCGTGTAGTCGCACGCTACTATGAAGAAGTGGATCTGGAACACGTTTGTGTTCGCGCCTATCTGTATGCACCCGGCTTCAGCGCCGGCTTCGGCCAAGACCAGTGCCTCAGCCATCCAGTACCCTATCATTAGGTTGGCAGCGGGTTTCTCGCGCTGGAGAATGCCAAGTACGGCCGCAGTGTAGCTGAACTGCCAGTCTGAAACGTACCTGATATCGTCCGGGTTGTAGGCATCCGGGCGACCGGCCTCCAGATATGCCTGCTTGACTATCTCTGCTGCGATCGGGTGAACCTGAGGCCGGCGGATCGTCACAATTAGTTTGGTGTCGTACTGGGCAGCCATCTTCGCCACATAGGTAAGGGTCGCTAGTCCCGCGTACAGCTCCGGGCCGAACGAGCTCATGCCCGGGGAGTAGTGAACCGGCCTACCCATTTCGGTCGAACGTCCCACTGCCTCGTCGAGAGCCTCAAGCCCCGGTATCTTCCTGATGGGAGGAATGGAAAGCCCCGCTCTGGCCCTCTGGAGCACGATGAACACCGTGGCAAAGAGGATTAGCACGAAGATGAAATCGACTGTCATCTCAGGAGCGAATATGCCTGTGGCCTGAGCCGCGGCGGCTTGAGCCATATACACTTAGACCACCTCCTGATTCTCTTGGTCTTTCACAAAAGGTGCCTTCAGACCCAAAAAGCCGAGTTCCGAAAACAATAAGCCTACTCCGCGCCCTCCTCCGCTCGTGTCCATCCCTCCCCCTATAAAATCTGTGACTCCAGCCGTACCTGCGGCTTCGATTGGTCTCCATATTCCCTCTTATTTTCCAAGTGTATGGTTCCATTCCTAATTTCAGGCCAAGAGACGTAATTCTAATCTAAGGAAACTTCAGGGAGGCATGTCAGGGGTACTGGAGGAGAGACGCATGGTTTCCAAACCCACCTCAATTCTGGCGACAGACGTTGGATCCACCACTACAAAGGCCATCTTGATCGAAAAACAGGAGGACGGCTACCGCCTCAAGGCCCGTGGGGAAATGCCCACGACGGTCGAATCTCCGTACGAAGACGTGATGATAGGAGTCAGGAACTCCGTAAGGCGCCTCGAGGAAGTCCTGGATAGGGCTTTGCTTGATGATTCCGGTCATCTGGTCCGTCCGGCCGCGGAAGGCAAGGGTATCGATATGTACATATCCACTTCGTCGGCGGGCGGAGGGCTCCAGATGATGGTCGCGGGGCTTGTGAAAAACATCAGCGCCACCTCGGCGAATAGGGCGGCGTTAGGAGCGGGAGCAGTCGTCCTGGACGTAATAGCCGTGGACGACGGCAGGTCCCAGTCGGAGCAAATAACGAGGATCACCGAGCTCCGCCCCGATATCATCCTGATGTCGGGAGGAGTTGACGGAGGCTCCGTCTCCTACCTGGCGCTTATCGCGGAGCTCATAAAGCAAGCCAATCCGCAACCGAGGTTTGGTTCTACCTATAAACTCCCGCTTATCTACGCCGGCAATAAAGACGCGAGAGATATTGTCGTGGAAGTGTGCGGCACCCAAATGGACGTCCACATAACCGCCAACCTTCGGCCCCGCCACGACGTGGAGAACCTGGGACCGGCGCGAAACGCCATACACGATCTCTTCATGAACCACGTAATGGCGCAAGCCCCCGGTTACGCGGAACTCCTGCAGTGGGTGGACACAAAGATTATGCCCACGCCGAGCGCGGTGGGTCAGATGATCCGGCTCGTAGCCGAGCACTACAACACGACTGTCGTGGGAGTGGACATCGGCGGCGCGACCACCGACGTGTTCTCCAGTTTTGAGGGCACGTTCACCAGGACGGTCTCGGCCAACCTGGGGATGAGCTATTCCATATGCAACGTCTTGGAAGAAGCCGGGTTTGAGAACATCGCCCGTTGGATACCGTTCGGCATAGACAGCGTGACCATGTCCGACTGGATCGCCAACAAGATGGTCCGGCCCACCACCATACCCCAGACCATTTATCAACTGGTACTTGAGCAGGCGCTAGCTCGAGAGGCACTGCGCCTAAGCTTCGTGCATCACAAGGGCCTGGCTAAGAAAGTCGGCCACGAAAAGGTCTCGGTGTTCCGGCGAGGGGCGTCGGACCTAGAAGAGTCGTCAGGCAGGGACATCGTCGACATGATGGAACTCGGGATGCTGGTGGGGTCCGGAGGTGTACTGTCCCATGCCCCGAGGAGGCAACAAGCGGCCCTCATGCTCCTAGATGCCTTTCAACCGGAAGGGATTACCGAACTGGCCGTCGACTCGATTTTCATGATGCCCCACCTTGGAGTCCTCTCCACCGTACATCCGGACATCGCCGCCGAGGTGTTCGACCGGGACTGCCTCGTCCGCCTGGGAACAGCCATAGCTCCCGTAGGACCGGCCAAGCCGGGTGCCGTCCTCGCCAACGTGGAGATCGTCTTACCCGATCGCGAGCGCATTCAGAAGCAGGTGGTCGCCGGAGAGATCGAGGTCGTGCCGCTGGAAGCAGGCGCAAGCGCCGCGTGCAAGGTCACCCCCAGAGGACGGAATGTTGACGTTGGTGCAGGCGGAGGCCGGACTGTTGAGGCCGGCATCAAGGGAGGACTTGTCGGGGTTATCCTCGACGGTCGCGGAAGACCGGTTGAACTCCCCAAAGACCCCGCCCAGCGCGTTAAAGCCCTTACCCGGTGGCTCGTCTCCGTGGGCGCCTACCCGGAACAGAAACTTCGCGAGCTTCAGGCCCTATTCCCCATCAAACCCGATAGAGGAGGCGGAACTAAGACCTATGCGGGCCTATTCAGATGTAATCCCTAGACTTCGAGACAAGGTGCGACTTATCAGGAAGACCCGGAGGCTCCCCCTCCCTGGGGAAGTGCTCGTGAAGCCGGGAGACACAGTCGGACCCGACACCCCCGTGGCCAGGATAGCGCTCCGCCCCGGAATCCCGTGGGTGATCCCGGGAGCCCGGCTGCTCGGCATTGACAACGCGGAACTCATGGGCGCAATGCTCAAGAAAGTTGGAGACAAAGTGAGGACCAAGGACGTCATAGCCAGGGCTGAACACGGCCTCTACGGCCGCAAAGAGCTGGAATCCCCAACAGACGGTTTCATCGAAGACATCTCCACCAGGTCCGGGCGGATCACCATCAGGGAAGAGTTCGGGCGCGAAGAGCCCCCCGTCACGGTTGATGTCGCTTTCGAGCTGGGATGCAAGCCTGCCGACGTGCCAAACCACATGCTCAGGCAAATCGGACAGGAAGTAAAAAAGGGACAGATCATCGCCAAGAAAGGCGAGGGTCAGGCGTTCTTCAGCAAGACGGCCCTTGCTCCGGTTTCCGGCGTTATCTCTGAGGTCGACGCCCGCACAGGGAAAGTGACCATCTCCAGACCGTTCAAGGAAGTTGTAGTAAAGGCCTACATCACCGGACGAGTATCATCCGTAATGGAGCACTTGGGCTGCGTGATTGAGACGCCCGGCGTGAGGCTCACCGGCATGTTCGGAGTGGGCAGAGAATCCCACGGACCCCTCAAGGTGTTGGTGAGCGGACCTGACCGGCCTCTGACTCCCGACCTCATCACCCAAGACTGCAAGGGGAAGATACTCGTTGGAGGGTCATCCGTAACCGATGAGGCGCTGGCCAGGGCGCTGTCCGTCGGGGCCAAGGGCCTCATCGCGGGCACGGCGGGATACCTCAACTTGACCCAGGCACTGGGCATCAAACTGGGAATCGGAATAACCGGACAAGAGGACGTAGAGACAACCGTAATACTTACCGAGGGCTTCGGCTCACTCAATATGCGGAGGGACCTGTGGGACACGCTCAATGCCATGGAGGGCCTTACGGCCTCCATAAACGGGGCGACCCAGATCCGGGCCGGCGCCATAAGGCCCGAGATAATTGTCCCGTTCCCGGACTACCAAGGTGACCTCGTAAGTGAAGGCCCGGCAAACGAGGACTTAAGTGTAGGAGCCCGGGTGAGAATCGTGAGCGACCCGCATTTTGGGGCCACGGGACACATCGTCGAGATACTGAAGCAGCCACAGCTCTTTGAGACAGGAACTCGCGCTCCCGGCGTCAGAGTGGAACTTGACGGTGGAACGGCCGTAATCGCCCCCAGGGCCAACGTCGAGGTAATGAGCCCGGCTTCGTGAGGCGCTCCGCCCATACGACGCACCGGTAAGGTTGGTAGTCTTCGTGCGGCGCAGTTCGACAGAGTTTACGAAATAAAACAAGAATCTTTCGCCCGGACGACCGTTTGTCAGGATCCCTCCTACCTTGTGAGGGCTATCGTTAGCCAACTGTGTTCGACACGTTCGCGCGGGTTTCCCCGGGATTGTAGCCGACAAACATGCAGAATAGCCGTGTTTGCTAGGTTTCCTAAGAGCTCCACCCTAGTGACACTATTCTGCATATAAGTTATGCTTGAACGTACGTAGAAAAGGAAACAGAAGGAAGAAAGTATTCGGGTGGTCATAGCATGCCTTGTTCCAAAGAACTCGTCCGGCTTCTCATGATATCGGACGCCCCACATTTAGGAAAACTCACCAAGAATACTTTGCTAAACCTCTGCATGCAACTTGATGTTTCGGCGGCCATGCTTCATCTGACCGACGGTTCGGCGATAGTCCTCAAGGATGAAGTAAACGTAGAGAGCGAAATGAAGCTGAGCCTTACGGTCGTTCCTAGAAAGGCCGATGGCACAATGTGCGCAATACAAGGCGAACCGGTTGTCGAGTCCGGTTTCCGATGCCATCTCATCTGCCCGTCAGGGTCTGCTCTTGAAGCCCAGGGGTTCAAGAGCCACGCGTGCGTCCCGCTGATCCTGATGTCCACCCCCATAGGCGCCCTGACAGCTTTGTCGCGGTCTCCGAGGGAGTTTACGAAGGCGGAAGTCGACTACATGCTCGAGCGAGGGAAACGCCTTATCCTTGCGCTGCATCATATAGTGTACTTTCCCGACTTGGGGTCAGAAATGGCTCGATCTTGAGAGGCTCCAGACAGAAATCCATCTCGACCGGGAGAATCAACCCGAGGCCGCTCCCGGTCACCAAAGTACGGGCTCTCTGGTAGACCGGGTGCTGGCCTTAGAAAACCTCAGTCCACAGTCGCCGCCGTCGTCTCTCACCCGTTCTCTCCCCAAGGGAATCAACTGGCTAACCTTGCTCCGCGTCTGCGATTACCTAGAGAAGCATCCCGGTCCCATATCCCGCAAAGACCTCGCCGAAGCCTTAGGTTTTTCGGACATCACGGCCGGGCATTACCTTACGTACCTGACGGATAACGGTGTGATCCGAAAGGAGATCAGTTACGGGCAGGTAGGCCGGCCGGCATTTACCTACCGCCTGCACCAGGCGCACGGCTCAACGGCGAGCGGTCAAATCCCAGTACATAGACCATCCGAACCCGCAGGCGACGATTCGTCCAACTGCTGCACTTGCCTTGAGTCATAAGCCACCTTTGCATAACGCCCACCAATGGCTTTTCTTCTTTATTTCGTAAAATTGCGACAAAGCGCACTTGTCTGCGATGATTCAGTCGGATCACCATGCACCAGAGGAGTTTGGTATCTGTGAAACCCCGTTTTCGCCTGGCCGCAGCAATAGCGGGATTCTGGATCTTTGACGCGCTGGTTCACGTCCTCCTGCTATCCAACGGAGCCATCATAGGCCAGGTCCTAAGGCCATCCTTGCCGGAGGTCTATTCGCGTTTAGCCGCATCAGTGGGCCTGGTGTGTTCAGTACTCCTGTACCAGGCCATGGCGGCAAGAAGCGCGGAGCTATCCAAGGAGTTTGAGCAGTACCGCAGCACCGAATCGATGTACCGCACAGTCTTTGACCAGCTCGGAGAGGGCCTTGCCGTAAGGGAGCTCGTTCTCGACGATGACGGTAAACCGGTAGATTACCGCTATCTCGACGTTAACCCCGCGTTCGAGGAGATCACCGGCCTCAAGAAGGAGCAGGTTATCGGAAAAACCGCGAGGTCGCTTTTCCCGAGATTGGGCGAGGAGCTCATCGAGAGGTTCGTTACGGTTGCCACGACAGGACGGCCCATGCGGTTTGAGGCGTACATAGAAGATCTGGACAAGCATTTCGGCTATACGGTGTTCTCTCCCGGGAAAATGCAGTTCGCCACTCTCATGATCGATGTCTCGGAGCGCAAGAGGACAGAAGCGGTCCTGCGCCAGACGGCTTTCTTCGAGAGCTGTATCGCGGAAGTCGCGCAGACCCTCGTCTCCAAAGAGTCGGACGAGCTGGGCGATGTCCTGGAGGTAGTGGCCGGCGCGCTAGACCTGGACTATTGCTCCGTCGTGGAGCTCAAGGATGAAAAGACGGTTTCGCGCATCCAAGAATGGAGCGGACCGGAGGACCCGATTCATACCCATCAATTCCTCGGGCTTGACTTGTCCCGGTTTGGTGTTTGGCATGAGACGCTGAGGAGAGGCGAGTGCCTCTTGGCGAGGAACCTGAGCGAACACACGTCGTCCGCCCTCCAGGAGATACGGATGGTGTCCGATGAAGGCATCAAGGCATTTGCCTCTGTGCCCATTATGCTGCAGGGCAAGCTTGTAGGCCTCCTGAGCGTAGGCGCCCGCCAAGAGCATGTGTGGTCGGCCAACGAGATCGGGCTCTTGGTCACGGTCTCCGAAATAGTGGCCACCTACCGCAGGCGCGTGCAAGCCGAACGGCGCATGGAGTACCTTACATATCACGACACTCTGACTCACGTATATAACAGGACATACTTCGAAAACAGACTGCTCGACGCCCTCGCGAATAGACCTGTACTGAGCGTGATCATGGGAGATCTCAACGGTCTGAAGATCATCAACGACCGGCTGGGTCATGCTCAAGGAGACCAAGTGATAGTGTCGGCCGCGAAGGCGCTCAAAGCGGCTTGCGGTAAAGAAGATGTGGTTATCCGGTGGGGCGGCGACGAGTTTGTGGTGATCATGCCCGATGCCGACGAACAAGAGGCCGACGCGGCTTGCCGCAAGATCCTTAGCAACTGCCGCTCCTCAAGTAGCCGCGTTGAGGTCAGTATATCCCTAGGCCACGCCACGAGGACCGACACCGGCGTGTCGGTGAGGGACCTGATCAAGAAGGCCGCTGGGCAAGATCGGCGTCCCCAGCCACATCCTCCTGAAGCCCGACTCGCTTACTCCCGAGGAGTGGAAAGTGGTTAAGAAACATCCCGAAGTCGGCCACCGTATTGTGCGCACCATTAGTGACCTAGTCGGCGTGGCGGAAGGCATACTCCACCACCACGAGCGCTGGGACGGCACCGGATATCCCCACGGTCTGAAGGGAGAAGAAATCCCCCTGATATCGAGGATTATCGCCATCGCGGACGCGTTTGACGCCATGACGAGCGAGCTGCATTACCGGGAAGCACGGGCCGTTAGAGACGCCCTAAAGGAGCTCAGGCGGTGTTCCGGGACCCAGTTCGACCCGTCGCTGGTGCCCGTTTTCGAGAAGGTGATCGGCGAAATCGTGAACGGACGTGCCGAGCTCTACGCGGCGGGATTTGACACGGACACTTGATGCAAAACCGGTCAGAAAAATCCGTGGACAGGGCTTTTGGGCGGACTGTATAATGCTCGAAAATCCAGGCGAAGTCTCCGTCGAGAACACCTCCTGTCTTCATTCCTCACAGCGAGGGCATCTTAGGAGAACCACCAGTTAGGAGTTGAGACAGTATGCCTCAGATCGAGAAACCTTCCACTAAAGAAGACGTCCTGCGCCTAGCCGAAAATCAAAAGGTGGAATTCATCTTACTCCAGTTCACGGATATCCTCGGGGTTATGAAAAACGTGTCCATACCCGTCGAGCAGCTTCCCAAGGCTCTGGACGGGCAGATCCTCTTTGACGGTTCATCGGTCCACGGCTTCGTAAGGATCGAGGAATCTGATATGCTGCTCAAACCGGATCCCAGCACCTTTGTGTGTCTTCCGTGGCTTAGCGACCGGGAGATGACGGCGAGGCTCATCTGCGATATCTACACTCCCGACGGTGAGCCTTTTGCCGGATGCCCGAGACTGACTCTGAAAAGAGCCCTGGCAGAGGCTGCGTCCATGGGATACACCGTAAACATGGGGCCCGAGGCCGAGTTCTTCTTGTTCGAACTCGACGAGCACGCACGGCCGACGGTCAAGACGTACGACAGCGGCGGCTATTTCGATCACTTCCCAGTGGATACCGGCGAGGCCGCGCGCAGGGACATGGTCATTACCCTCCAGGACCTGGGATATGAGATCGAGGCCTCACACCACGAGACCGCCCCTGCCCAACACGAGATCGATTTCCGGTATGCGGATGCCCTCACTACCGCGGACAGGATGATAACCCTCAAGCTCGTGGTCCATACGGTAGCTTTGAAACACGGCCTCCACGCCACATTCATGCCCAAGCCTGTGTACGGAGTCGCCGGTTCGGGCATGCACGTGCACCAGTCCCTCTTCCGCGGAGAGACCAACTCTTTCGACGATCCAAACGGACCTTACGGGCTTAGCAGCGTCTGCCTGAACTACCTTGGCGGACTACTTGCCCATGCCAGGGGAATGACGGCCATAACAAACCCTCTGGTTAATTCCTACAAACGTTTGGTGTCCGGTTACGAAGCACCTGTCTACATTGCGTGGTCCGAGAAGAACCGGAGCCCGCTGGTCCGTGTTCCCGCCAGAAGGGGCCTCGGCACACGTCTCGAGCTCAGAAGCCCCGATCCGTCATGCAACCCATATCTGGCCATGGCGGCGATGATCGCTGCCGGACTGGACGGCATAAGAAAGGGCATCGAGCCGCCTCCTCCAGTCCGCGGGAACATCTACGATATGAACGGTCCCGAGAGAGATAGGCTGGGGATCGGCAGCCTGCCCGGAAGCATTGAAGAAGCCGTCGAGGAACTCCTGCGCGACGAAGTCATCATGTCGGCCATTGGCGAGCACATCGTAGGGCGCTTCGTAGATGCCAAGCGCATCGAGTGGGATACCTACCGGAAACAAGTCCACCAGTGGGAGCTCGACAAGTACCTGACTGTTTTCTAGTTGGCGTACTTGCGTCGCGCCCCCGCGCCCGGTTTTCATGAGGGCCTGAAGGAAAATACAGCTGAGGTATGAATTGTCACCCCGAGAGCGGTTCTCGGTGAACTCTCTCTTCCCGGTGTGGAAGTCTCACACCCTAGTAGGAGATAGCCGTGCGCCGGGCATCGGGGTTTCTGCTGACAGTGTCTCTTTTTCTCGTGTCCGCCGTCGGATGCGCGGGTAAGCCTGCAGCCCCCGCGGAATCAGGCCCCGCTGCGGTCTGCTCCGAGGACACCGTGACCCGCCTTAGGAGTATCAGAGAGTACAACCTATCTCTTCCCGAAGGCGAGCGGATAGTACCCGTTTGAGGGAGGACCGCTTCTGTACTTGGGGGGCATGACAGACCTCCAGTGCCCCACGGCGGACTACTTCCAGTTTCTAGTCCTAATACGTGGGTCGCCCGCGAGCAAGACGTACACGCCGAAATCTGAAGGTCCTTGATAGTCCTCGAGGACTATGATGGGTTTGAGTATCACGGTAGACCTTGTTGACGCCCGTGTTGGGCCTTAGGGGCCGGGACGACGCTTCTGCCTGGAGCTAGCAGAGGAGCAACGCGATCGCGACAAGGCCGGCCACGGCAGCCCCCACGCTAGGCAGCCATCTTACGCCTTGGCCTTCGCCTTCGACTTCACGACTACCGAAACCGCCTGTGCCATCAAGGAGACGCTGCACCCTGGCAGTCAGTCCCCATTTCGAGTCACCAGTAACGTTTGCGCTCGCCATGCCGGGGCCCGACCGCGCCACCTTGATGATCGCCGATGCCAATGCGAGCGGGTTTCCGGTTAACTGAACCGCGAGGTCGTCGGCAGCCTTCTCCCGCTCGTACAGGTATTGTTTGATGGCCAAGTAAGCGGCCGGCGAGAAAAACGTAAGCCCGCGGAGGAGCGTAGCCAGCAGTCCGATGCCGTTGTCCCATCTCTTCACGTGGGCGAGTTCGTGGGCCAGAACAGCCTCTAGTTCTTCCCCGTCCATGGTTTCGCAGAACTGCCGGGATATGAGGACAACCGGGCGAACAATGCCCACGGTGCAGCAGGTCCCCGGATTTTCCGTCACATAGACTTTCGCTGGTCTGCCCGATGCCCGGGCTGAGCGCGCTGTCGCCCCCCTCATCCGGGCAGCCACAGACTGGTCATCCCAAGTCACAGACTCTAGCGAGACTGCGTTGCGCATAATAGCCCGCGACGCCATCCGGCTCGCCACCAACTGCGAAACCGCGACTACCAGTCCCATCGCGAGGAGAAACTCTCCGGCCTTTCCGAGAGCCGGACCCATCACGCACGCCATGTGAGTCAGCACACCCAAGGCTCCTTCGCAGTCCTGAGGATACAGGAAATGCGTCACCAAGCCTCCGACGGGCAGAAGCACGCTCATTGCGAGGATCAGCGCCCTTGCCGCCGGGTACCGGATCTTGAGCCAGCGTATGGCCAAGAAAGCCCAAATCACGCTTACAAACGAGGTGAGCGCAAGATGGACCATAAGTGACGCCGCAACGAGAGGCACTAGTTCCGCTTCTCCTTTCGCCTCTCGGCTATGATCTCGGCCAGTTTGTCTAGGTCTTCGTCTTCTTCGAACTTACTGACCAGGTGAGCTAAGGTCTCTTTTGAGAATGACTCCAGAAGACCGTTAAGGACTTCGCCCGCAACGGCCTGCCTGAAGTCTTCGTGCGACATAGCAGGTTCGTAGTAGTAAGTCCCGTCAACCATCTCCCTCTTCAGGAGCCCCTTCCCTGCCAGACGAGACATCACTGTCATAACTGTGGTATATGCCAGGTCCTGCTCCGTGCGGAGCCGGTCGTAAACGTCTCTCACGCTGGACCGTCCCTTAGACCACACGACGTCCATGATCTTCGACTCAAGACCACCGAGGACTTTCTCAAGTCCCTTGCCGCGAGGTTTGAACTCGGTAAGTTTGATCATTCGGCCACACCTCGATTTCATTGTAGGCCAGAAGTCTACTACCATCAATAGTAACAGCCATTTTGGTTTTTCATAGCCTTCGGGACCCTCGCAAGAGCGGCAGTCGGATGTCAAGAGGCCGAACGCAGAAAGATGGCTGGCGAGTTCATGGACTTCCTCAGCTGGGCGCTTATCTTTGGAGTTGTCGGAGCCCGCCTGGCTTTTGTCCTCATTTCTGATCCCGCTGAGTTCATACGCGGTCCGGTGAAGATCCTCCGAGTAGACCTGGCGGGCTATCGATTCAGGGGCTCTACTCGGCGGAACAGCCGCCGGCGTCTGGTTTAGCTCTCCGCCGCAAGATCTCTTTTTGGCGGCTTGCTGACATCGTAGTACCAGGATTGGCGCTCGACGTAACGGATTACTCCTCCCGCTTCCTCCCTGGTCAACTAAGAAACCGCCGGTCGAATTACTGCCGGCGGCTTGCGGTAACGGGTGTAGATACGGGCCTATGCCCGCGATTGTCGACGCGTCTTAAGCGGGCTTGACCTCCACCACTTCGTAACCCGCGCCTTTCACTGCCTCCTCCAACATGGGAACAGTGGTCTTGTCCGGATCGAAGGTTACCTTAGCCGAACCACTCGTGGCGCTCACTACGCTTTCTGTGGCGCCGACCTTCTTGAGGGCATCGGCGACACGCTTCTCGCAATGGCTGCAACTCATGCCTTTAATTTTGATGTTCACGGTCGTCATGGTGCTCTCGCTCCTTCCAGTGTTGTAAGTCTACCGGGCTAGTTGCCTGCCAGATACAGGTCCCTGATGGCCTGCATATCTGCTTGTGTGAGTTCGTCCACCGCCTCGACGACACCTACGATCCGGGTGCCCACCACCAGGGCGTAGCCTCCGGCCGAATTCGGGGTGAACTCCGTCTCTACTATACCTTTTCCGCCGCGGACCGATGTCACTATATCCCCGGTTTCGAGAGATATCACCCGGTACGTGCCATCCGGAGTATCACTTTCAGTTAGGTCAAGTCGCAAACGGACCTTCAGACCGCCCTGGACCACCACAATCAGTGGCTCGAGTTCCCAACCGATACCCTTGAACGCGGCTTCCTGGACGCCGTCGCCGGCGGTCGCCTTCTTCACGAGCCGGTCCGTGGGGACTTGCGAGATATCATCCCCGTAGATGCTGGAGCGCGGCTCGACGACTGCGCCTCGCCCGGCGCAGCAGCTTCCGCTTCCCGCAGGCGGAGGCACAGTGTCTGGGCTCGCTATATCGACCTTGTCAAGGTCGTCGACAACGCGGATTAGGCCCGAAATCATGCCCATCCAGCAACTGAAGCGGATGTCGTTCGCGGTGGGGGTAAACTCTATGGTGTTTTCGCCGGGACGGAGGTTCTTGGCTATGTTCAGAGATGGAACGATGATCTGGTTGTTGCAGGAGTTTATCTGCTGGCCATCGATAACCCACCGTACCGCTACTCCCCGCTGGACGTACAGCAGGTTCGGCAGGTAGCCGCGGCTGCTCGCAACCATGGATACAGTCTGCACGCCGTTATCCAGGACAGCCTTCGCAACTTGACCCGACGATGCGGATTCTCCGGCCAGCGCGTTGCCGGGCACAGGCAGACGATAGCCTGCAAGAGTTAGTCCCCTACTAAGCATGACTATGCCCAGACCTACCACAAGCACTCCGCTAAAACGCGCAAGGCGCCGGGTGAACCCTCTGCTGAACAGGGTTGACAGCGCTCCAATGAGGAGCATGACGGGCACCGTGCCGAAGGCAAAGATGAACATGGCCGAGGCGCCTTTCACAAAGCTTCCAGTGCCCAGTGCATAGAGCTGCATGGTCTGCAGCGGGCCACACGGCATAAGCCCGTTGAGCAGTCCTATGACAAGTGGGCTGCTGCTTTTCTGGCCAATACGGTTGCCCAGCGAGGCTCCGGGCAGCGGCAGACGGATAAGCAGTTTCTGAAGGACCCTCCACCCCGCCATATTCACGCCTGCAACGACCATGAAGAGGCCGGCTAACAGCATGACCACGGCCTTCATGATGGGGGTAAGAGCGAACGCAGAGCCCACCGCACCGACGGTCCCGCCGATGACCGTATAGGATATCACCCGACCGAGGTTGTACAGAATGGCCGGTTTTAGTGCCTGCCGTCCCTCTGAGGTACCGCAACCGAGAGTCTGGGAAAGAAGGATGCCTCCACACATGCCCGCGCAGTGCAGCGATGTGAGCAAGCCAGTCATGAAAAGGACGAACGTAGTGGCGCCCAAGGCCAACCTCGAGTCGATATCGATGCCGCCGTTCCTGCCCAGCAGCAGAACAACGCCGGCTACGGCAAGGACGCCAAGGACTTGAGATAATCCCACAGGTTTGACATCATACCCGGCAGCCACGATGGCTTTCTTGATCTCACCACTGCTGCACTTCGCGGCATCGTACCGTACTTTCACGGCTCCGGATGTGTGGTCGGCCTCAACCGCAGCGACTCCGGGCAAGGCGCGTACCGCTGCCCTGATAGTCGACTCGCAGGAAGTGCAATGCATCCCACGGACTTGGATAGCTTCTTCCCTCAGGCTCATTGTTTTCACATCCTTCGGAATCTGCGCGGACTTACTACTTTCCCTCATACTATATGACGTCGTAGACCAATGCAAGAAGCTTCGACCAGTGTTTTCGGCAACTCATGCACCTACGCACTGATTCTGCGGGAAATATGCAACAATGAAAACATCTTCCCGGGATGCGTGAACCGGCGCAAAGGTCCGGCTGGGATGCTTGCACAGGTGATTATGTTCTTGCCTGATCCGTGCATCTGTGAAAGCATGCTTTCGTGGTTTCTTAGGATGTGCAGGGCTTTTGGCATCAAACCTTCCTAAGTCTCACAAAGGCGAATCACAAACTCCGCCCCAAGAACCTTATCACCAGAAGATGTAGTGGATAGAAGACATAGAAAAACCACTTGGAGTGCTTACCGCCGCCCAAGGATCCGTTGTACTGCCTTAGAAGTGGGATGACGAGAAAAGCTCCAAGCCAGTACGGCTCAAGAGTCATCAATAAGTTAGGGATGGCAAGTGTAACAAGAAGGGCGAGCGCCTGCTTCTTGAAATCCCCGCGATACATCCCAAACCCGAGTATGCAGAGCACCACGGAGAAGCTCCCGTCCCCGAACAATGCCGCAGCGCACAGACCGGATATGAGGATCCCCTTCACTGCCGGACTGAGTCTGTCATTACTCCAAACAATGAGCGATATGAGTCCGAGAAACAACGTCCAGATAATCGAGGTTGGATATAGTTTGAGGCCGCCGTCGGATACAGGCCACCGTCCGAACTCAAAGAAGCAGAAAGGAAAATGCGAGATCAAGGCAAAGCATCCGAGCCTCATGGCGTATCTGGTCACGTTCCTTGTATGGTAATAGCCCTCGGCTATGAAGTAGCACATGATTGGCGCAGTAAGCCTACCGATCGCGTGCATGACCTGCCACAAGATGGTCCCCGCCGGCACAAACGCGGCGGCTACATGATCGACCACCATTGCGACAATCGCGATCGTCTTCAGGGTATATGCTGACATCCCCTTACCAAACTGCCTTCCAATCAGAAAATCCATCGATAACACCTCGGCTCTTCCTACTCCCAAGTGGATCGAGGGCACCGCATCGCCCCGGGCTTTCTCGGACTGTCAAAACTCCGCTCACGCTGGTGTCCACCAACGGTGAACACTTCCTTATGCCCAATCCTTCTCATAGTACCGAAGACCGGACAAACCACAAGACTTATCTCAAGGGTCGGGGAAGGGCTTTAGGGAGGGTCCTTTTGAAGGGTCTTGACGAGGGTCTGGAGGGAGGACTCGAGGGGGGCTCGCTGGGGAGGACCACGGTCCAGCCACACGGTGGGCATGGGTTCAACGGAGTAAAAGCACACCTGAGGTCAAGTTCGGCCGGAAGCCGGTGGAACCAACGTTCGCAAGAAACTGGTGCGAAGTCAAGTCAGCGAATACTGGTTCAACAAGACTACCCACACAGTAATACCTCTTCCCAAGCCGGCTCGCCACGCCTCACAAACGTAATCCCCGAAAGGTTGCTCGTAACGCTACGGCGTTCATCACGAGTGCGCTCCAGAACGACCCCCCGTTTGTCGGCCTTGAACCTAGCCGGGCTGCATACCAGCCCGTCTTCGATAGCCCACTGGAACACGCGACCCATAAATGCCGAATAGGCCATCTCAAGGTAGTCTCCCGCACCGTCAAGGTAGGAGTACCTGCCCGATCCCATGAGTTTATGGATCTCGGGAAGCAAGGGCGCCAGACTCCGGGAAACATCGCCGGCTGCGCGCGAGGCAACAGGAGTGAGATCACGCGCTTGCTCCCACTCCAAGACCGGCACCGAAAGTGCCCAGCGAGAGGTCATGAAAGACGCTCTGAACTCCCGGACTAGACCTGTTGCCACCATAGGCTTCAGGGCATACCCCTCAGGCACTACCTCCAGCTTATCGTCTGCCGAAGCAATCACCCGCTGCGTATGAGGATTTTCGAGCAGCGGGAGCACTTTCGAATACTCGCCGTACGGACCGCCCCACGACACACAGAGGAACGAATCGTGCGATACGGGAATGGCCGACGCTCTGGTGAACGTCGTCGCGGCATTAGGTTTCAGAGCAAAGATAGTGCCCTTCTTCTGGGGCTCGGTCCTTTCGTCCCATAGACCGACCTCCTTCTCCCTCTCACGGAGTTCGAGGATGAGTCGTACTTGGAAAACGAGGTTAAACCAGCCCACCAGGGGCGAGGCCTTCTCCCCCATAGCCGGAAAGGCCCGGCACGCTTCCCTCAGCACCGAAATAGTCGAATCTCTTACGGCTCCCCATATTCCCGCCAGGTGGCTGCCTTCGCTCTCGTCCAGAAAGGGGAACGAGGGACGTGCCCTTGGTCCGGCCTTCAGTGAGAACGGGCCGCACCCGCTTTCGCACTCTTCTCGGTAGAGGGACTCGAGGTGTTTTGGTGTTAGGAGATCGTCCGGCCAAGTGCCAAAACGTCCGAGGATGTCCTTTGCCTCTACGAAGTTCGTCT
This sequence comes from Candidatus Fermentithermobacillaceae bacterium, assembly GCA_012842425.1. Classification (GTDB taxonomy): domain Bacteria; phylum Bacillota; class Sulfobacillia; order Fermentithermobacillales; family Fermentithermobacillaceae; genus UBA3951. Next base: position 17,854 of record DUSU01000094.1, read on the forward strand.
CGACGCGCCAATCATCGGGCGTACGCTGCACTCCGAGTTCAGGCTCAAATTGTGGGCGTTCAGCCGATAGGGGTTCCTCAAAGTCGGGCATCTGCATCCTCCTTTTCCAAGTCCGCAAACATCTTCATCTTCCAAAGCTTCAGTAGCGACTTGTCCGTAATAGCCCTCAGTCTGAATAGATCAGGATCTCGGGGCGCACGACCCCGGCCCTTATGTGAGTCGAGCCGCTCAAAGAACACAAGTGACCTTGGGAATCAAGGAACGTCCTGAATACTCCATCGCGCATGGGTTGGGGCAGGAATCCCTCCACGAGGATTATCGGGAACGGCACCGCTTCGTCGCCGGTTACGCCCATGTTCTTCATTCCCCCGGCAAACCTCATGGCCACGCCAGAGCGGAGCCATCCGAGAATCACGCCCCGCACGCCCGACTCAGCGGCTCGGAGGAGGCCTTCATACGTCGCTGTCCCGCTCACAGCCACCACGGAGCCTTCTTCGAGTTCAGACTCCCCTGTGAGATCCCCGGCCAGCACACTTATTCTCCCGTGCGACTCGCCTCCCAAACCCCAGACACCTCTGACGACCGTCGCCGTCCCCGATACCTCAACTCCTTCGACAGGGTCTACCCTGGTGATTACGCCTTTCAGGTATGCCGAAATGGTCTGGGCCGTGAAGATGGGTTTCAACGTCATGGTACCGTTCACGGAGTTCACATTCGTGATTCTGCCGTACACGGGCGACGTCACGACCGTCTTGCCGCGGCGCGCGAGGACCTGGCCCTTGACTACCACCATCCCTAGCGATGCGTAATCCGCCTTGTACACCATCATGGTTAGGGGCGGAACTCCCAGCATTTTGGCAACGGGCACTTCGACGGGTCCGTCGGATGAGCCGGTATCCACCCTTTCTCGCACGTAAACGAAGCCGCGGTTTTTCGATACGAGTGCCAGAACCCCGTTAACGGGCGAGCGGGCGGTCCGTCTGCTGAAGAAGGAACCGCTCACGGCCACTATCTCGCCTGCCGACACTGCCTCTCCCGGCCGGACAACGAGTCTGCTAGGGAGCGCCTGAGGAGGCACCCTGAGATGCCTGGCTACGTCTAAGCGCCAAAGCTTCCCGAGGAGGGTTTCAACTCTGGCGACAGCCGTGTCGGGTTCGACCGGGTCTCCCGGAGATACGAGTATCGTGGATGTGGCCGGGATCGCTCTGAGTTTCTTTACAACGGCTTGAGGTCTGTCGTCCATGGGTGGCCCTCCCTACTACTTGCTAGAAGATATCTGGTCTAGCCACTGCGCATTGGCGGCGGCGCATGCAGTTCGGTCCTCAGGGAGCGTGAGAGGTCTGCCGCGCGCGTCGACTATGACTCCCACTTGTCCGGCCCGGCACTTAAGCTGAACCCGGGACTGACCCGCTATCGAGACCGGACCTTGGACCTCAGCCTCAACGGTTACCTCACCCGGCCAAGGCGTGGGGATGACGTGGATGCTTCCTCCCCGCACGGTCGCTTCTGAAGTGACCCCCTGCGAGTCGCGGCACCTCACTGTCACAACCGGCGCGCCTAAAGGCGGGGCGCCGTCAACCGCGACGACCGGGCCCAGCGGGATGAAGCAGTCCTTCTCGAGGACATTTAGCGCTGCCTCCGGATCGATCTCCGCGAGAACCCCCAGGTGAGGCATCATGAAGATGCTGTCTACCGCCAGATATGTGACGCCCGTGGGACAGAAGGCGTTCAGCATGATAAGGGCGGCTTGAGCGCGACTCGGCGCGTGAGACAGGACGCCGCCCGAACCGATTATCATGTCAATGGAGCCGATGTCCAGGATTGTTCTCGTCTCAGGCTGCGCCACCACGACCTGCGTCTGACCCATCAGTGACTTCCACGCCGGAAGGTCCTTAGGCGGAACCGTGGCTACCTCTTTGTGCCTGTCGAAAGCAAGCCTGAGGGCTTCGGTCGCCAGCGCGTGCTCTATCTGCAGATCGGTCACGGTGGATGGGAGCGTCGTGGGATTTATGAGTTTGGTACATATCCTGTCTGCTATATCATCCGGCGAGGCCTCGAAGGGCAGCCACCTGAGGATGTTCTCAATGCCGGCCTCTAGGAGCACGTTGCCCGAGGAGTAGCTCATCCCGAGGTTCGCGCTGACAGACCTGTGGAAGACTCCACTTATGACCGAGAACACGTCCGTGGTTGCTCCGCCGATGTCCACCCCCAGGATGTTCATCCCCCGAGCGGCGGCAAGGTGCTCCATGATCCTGCCTACTGCCATAGGAGTCGGCATCACTTCTACGTCCACCCACGAAAGCAGTCTATCGTAGCCCGGCGCGTGGGACATAACGTGGGACATGAAAAGCTCGTGTATGGCCCGTCGAACGGGCTCCAAAACCTCTTTGTCAAAACTCGGCCGCAGGTTGTCTACGACTTTCACATCAAATACGTCAGAGAGCGTGTCCACTACCAAAGGGGCCGCGTCCTTGTTCCCTGCGTAGATGACCGGTATCCTGAAGTCCTTTCCGAGCCTGGGCCGAGGCCTGGCGGCGCACAGAAGATCGCAAATCTCCAGGGCAAAGGCCGTGTTGCCGCCGTCCAGTCCGCCGGCTATGAGGACCATGTCAGGCCTCGCGGCCCTAATCGCGTCCAGTTTGAGAAAACTGGGACGGTCATCGTCGATGGTCATTACATCGAGGACAATCGCCCCTCCGCCCAGCGCTGCCTTTCGTGCGCTGTCTGCGGTCACGTTTCTCATAACGCCAAACACCATCATCTGAAGCCCGCCGCCCGCGCTGGAGGTTGACAGGTACTTGAGGCGGCTGTTGGCCTGTTCCTTCAGAATGCCTGTCTCAGAAAGGAAGGCACGTCCTGTGCGTGAACCAAGGTCACGGAGCGCGCCTAGGACGCCGATGGTTACGTCCTCGTAAGGAGCCTCAACCGTGGTGGGGTGCTCTCCTCTCCCGATAAGGCGGTGTTCCCCGGCCTTCTCCCCTATCAGGATCGCCTTAGTGGTGGTGCTGCCCACGTCTGTGATCAGGTACAACTCCTTCATTGAGACCCCTCCGTCCGAATGGCTCTGTTTGTTGCGGGCGGTAGACAGGCTGCTTCGGGCATCATTTGACATACCGACGCGCAAGTCCTTCTCAAGAAAGGCAAAAGCGACAATTGTACGCTATCATACAGTTTAGTGGTAGGTTTCTTTCGGGAAGGCGGTAACGGCATGATTTCCTGGCACTCATCGCTCTGACATGCGCTTTGGTTGCGTCCTTTTGGAACACCGACCTGGTAGTGGCCGTCATCGCCCTGTTTGCCATTGGGGCTCCGCTCATGGGCTTGTCTCATTACGGTTGCGCTAAGGGGGTTACGATGATGTCAGTCAGTTGTCGGAAAGCAGTCGTCCTGCTGACATGCTTACTGGTCGTGCTATCTTTGCTTTCCTCATCTTGCCGCATGGCAGCGGACCCGAATAAACCCTTAGATTACTCATCTGATGCACGATTGGCCATTGCTGAGATAGAAGCCGCCCATCCGGTCTTCCTGATGGACGAAGTCCCGGAGGGCTACGAAGAAGCCAAAGCAGAGTACCTTGAGGCGGTATCGAAGGATCTACTGCTAAACGATTTCCTGCTCGCAACTCAGAAGTACCTGGCTGTGTTGGGTGACGGACACATGGGAAGCGGCTTGCCCCGGAAGGGCCAGTACATCGATGTGCGGTGGATTTCCATCGATGAGCGACTCTACTTGCTGGACAACGACGGCCACGTGACCGATGTCGAAGTCATCCAGATTGGGGGAGTGCCTGTAGAAGAAGTGCAGAGGCAGATAGAAACCTATTACTTCGCAGAGAACGACGCCGCGAGGCAGCGGCAATACGAGGTTTACTGTCGACAGGACGATATGCTACGGTTGGCCGGGTGCGAGTACGGTGAGACCATTAAGGTCGTCACAAGGGATGGCTCGGGCGCTGAGAACACACAAGAATGCCGGTTCATTAGTTCGGATCTTTACTCTATGTACTATGACCTCTACCCCTCTTATATTGTGGAGCACAGGATGATAGGCGACGTGTTCTACGTGGACCTCCGCACCTTCCGGCTGAGCAAAGAGGTCACTAACACGGCGAACGCGATCAAGGACGCCATAGCCAAAGGCTGTACCAAGTTCATTATCGACATCCGCGGCAACAGCGGCGGAAACTCGGCGGTGGGCGACGAACTCCTGGCGGCCATGGGCATGAGGCCTCCGGGTTACGGCGTCTACATCTGTCACAGCGCACTCTCGCAGAAGCTGAGGAAGTATACAGCGAGCGATAGAGTCACGTACTTCGAGCCCAACCTTAGCGCCGCTGTGAGAAACGATGATATCCACCTGGTTGTCCTCACCGACAGGAAGACTTTCAGTTCCGCCACGATGTTGGGGGTATGGGTTCAGGACGGCAAGCTGGGGACGATCGTAGGACAGCCAAGCTCAAACTCCCCTAGCTGCTACGGAGACATGCTGAGCGTCCGTCTCCCCATCTCCAACGTGAACCTCCAGATATCCTACAAGAAGTTCCTAAGGCCCGATGAGAACACCGACCAAGATACGCTGCATACGGATATCCTCACCGGGTTCGATGAAGATGCGCTAGAAGTGGCTCTGGAGTACCTCGCCGGCAAGTAGGCGGCGCTTCATCGGGGTGAACCCCGGCGCTGATCTGGAACTCCACTCAACTACTTCCCCTGCTGACGGTCCCCTACTGTCCGACTGTCCGCTGCATGCTCAACCGTCACCTACTGCTTGACGGCCAACTGTATTACTCACATAATACAGCTATAAACTGTATTACTGAAGTAATACAGTTGGAAAACTTCTCAAGCACTCGATGAGGGGACACGTCGTGGTTTCTTTTGAGCAATTCACCATAGAGGATGGCACTCCTATCTACCTGCAGATCATCCGGTACGTGAAACAGAGCATCGTTGCCGGAAGGGTCCAGGATGGGGACGAAATGCCATCTAGGCGCGTTCTTTCGGCGCTGCTAGGCATCAACCCCATGACAGTCCAGAAAGCTTACCGGCTGCTGGAAGAGGAGGCCATAATCGAATCCCGTTCCGGCGCCAAAAGCTACTTGGTCCTGGACGACACCAAGGTGCGCGCGATCCGCGACGAGCTTCTGGAGAACGACGCGCGGGCAGCAGTGAACGCCTGGAAGAGGATGGGCGTCTCAAAGGAAGAGGCGATCTCACTCATCGACAAGTTGTGGGAATAACCGGCCGGGAGTTGTGCATATGAAACAACATTTGTCTGTGCTGGGGTTAGCGGCTAGAAGCACGATATACAAGGTCTTGTGGCTTTTCGTGATCTTGGCCATAGCTCAGGGCTCGCTCTTCTACTTTACGCTGCAAAAGAACCTGGCCGGAGAACCTATTGGCCTGGAACAGGTCATCAGTCAAAGCCGGATAGCGACTGTGAGCGGTGTTTGTTTTCTGGCTCTGTGCGTCCTGCTCAGCCTCACGGGCACCGAGCTCGGCGGCAGCAAAGTGCGGTACACTCTGCTACGATTATCTGTCCCAGAGAAAACCACGGGTGGGCAGGCTATAACGCTGCGTGCTTTCTCCTCTTTTGGGCGGTTCAGCTTGTCATTGCTTTCCTGCTCTGCCGGCTTTACGTGGCCCGAATGGACGCGGCGTACATAAGTGACCAGACGATCTTTCTCGCTTTCTACCGCAGCGGTTTCTTGCACAGCCTGTTGCCACTGGGCGAGGCGACCCGATATGTACGCAACGTGGTTCTCATCCTGTGCCTCGGCACCTTGACGGCTCACTTCTCCTTTCTCCAGAGGCGCGGCAGGCGAGGGCTCTCCATGGTGATACTGACGACCCTTGTGCTCGTGAACTTCCCTAGGCCGATGGGCGGGTTCGCAAGCAACCTACTGCTTTCGCTTCTCGCTCTGGGTATGGCTGCAGGCGCGGTCGTCGAGATCCTGAGAGAAGGTGACTATGAGAATGAACCTCAAACGTAGGCTTGCTCCCTGTGCGCCGCCCGGGGTTGACCTCGGCCAAGAACTGAGCTGGCTCGCCTGCGGCGGGATCGTCAGCCTTCTCTACAGCTTTCAGTTCTTCATCCGCTATGCAAAGCACTACGAGCAGCTCTTCTTGTGGGATGGGATATCAAGGGTACTGGACACCAGTGCAGTCATGCCCGACTTCGTCGACATATTGGGTGGCAGCCTCAGCGGCTTTCAGGTGCTTGCTCTCAGCATGGTGGCCCTCGCGGTCTATCACTACGCTTACCACTTTCAAGGTAGCAAGAGCATTTACCTTATGAAGCGGCTTCCGGACCGCTGGGAGCTGCTCAGGCGGTGCATAACGTTGCCGTTGCTGGGCGCCTTGGCTTGCCTGTGCGCTTCGGCACTTGTCCTCTTGACCTATTACGCCATCTACATGACGTTCACGCCACCTGCCTGTCTTGCTCCAGGGCAATGGCAGAGAATATGGAGTCTACTCCCGGGGGTGCCGGTATGATTGAGATAGAAAGCGTGACAAAATCCTACGGTCTCAAGAGAGCGCTGGAGGGCGTGAGCCTTACCTTGCCAAAGGGCCAGATTGTGGGTCTTTTCGGCGAGAACGGCGCCGGCAAGACAACGCTCATGAAGTGCATACTCGGCTTCACTCGTTTTTCCGGTAAGATCACGCTGGACGGCGAGCCCATTTCACACAAGAACATAGACAGGGTTTCTTTCGCCACGAGCGAGCACTCCTTTTTCCCGAACCTTACGGCTACCGCGCACAAGGAGTTCTATCAGATGCACTTTCCCAGGTTCAGCGAGAAACGCTTCAATGCCCTCATGGACTTCTTTGAGCTCCCAAGGCACAGTCCGTTACGGCAGTTCTCAACCGGGCAGAAGAACCAGTTTGAGGTAATCATGGCCCTATGTCAGGGCGCCGACTACATCCTGATGGATGAGCCTTTTGCCGGTAACGATGTGTTCAACCGCGAGGATTTCTACAAGGTACTACTCGGGATCCTGGAGCCATTCGAAACCGTGCTCCTGGCCACCCACCTGCTGGAAGAGGTACAGAGCTTCATCGGCAGGGCGATACTCATCCATCAAGGCAAGATCGTCGGCGATGTATCCACGCTGGAACTGGACGAAGCCGGTAAGAAACTCATGGACTACGTCAGGGAGACCTACAACTACAGGCCGGATCGGGTCGGTAAGGCGCTGTCAGATTTGACAAGCGAGAAATGATTGGAGGGTATTCGATGCGGAGGACTCTGGTGCTCACGACCCTGCTGCTCGCTTTGGCCGTCGCTTCCCTGAGCTTCATCCACGGTCTTGTGGACGAGGACAAGGACTCGGTCTCTATTAGCGAGACGGTCCTGTACGGTGACAAGTCTGTCGCGGAGGGCCTAGCCGTAGATTTGAGTGCCCATTGCGATCACCGGCTGTTTTGGGACACCCGATACATCGTTGGTGAAAAACCTGAGATCAGCACTGACTTTGTCTTCTCGCAGGCACAGAGGACCCCGAAGGACTCCGGACATCAGATAGGCATCCATATTGACCACCGGTTCGGTGGCTATGGGGCCAGTTCCACGGGTAACCTAGACCTAGAAGATGAGCCCATCCCAATCCGGGATGTGGCCGGTCGCACCAAGCCCGGAGAGACACGTACGGAAGTCGTCTGCATTAAGGATTACTACGACTACTACCCTATTCGTGTCGGCCTCGATAGAAGGGCCGAATTTGCCATTAACCAGGATACGCTCGATCACTTCGCCGACTTTTTCAAAATCCCGGTCCACCCGAATCACAGAGTGGAGATAAAGGTCCAAAAAGACACTTCTGGGAACGTCCGCAGGATAGAGATGAATCCCATCGATGATGGCTCAGTGTATTTCGAAGTCGCTGACGCCCTAACGGACTCAGGTTATTTCTTTACTCTCTCCTGCCTTACGGAAGACGGAAAACTGCTCGATACCAGCAATATCCCGGGGGGTTACGGGATCTACTACTATCCGCTCCACAACGAAGGCGGAGATGACCGCATCCTGACCGCAGACGAACTCCGGAATGTATTTCCCTTGGACGCCGAGCGAGCAAGAGTCGCCGGCCTGCAGACGAGCAACGACAAGTCCAGGCTTCTGCTTGTTACCCTCGAAGATGAGACCTATATGCTGACGGTTATTGATGCTGAAACCGTGACTAAGCTGCAGAAGATCGAGCTCATGACAGCGTATCGAGGAAGCGGCCCCGTCAGCGTCGGTCCTCAGTTCAGGTCTCTCCATATCTGCGACGGTTTCCTCGTCTCCCAGAACGGCGACGGCAGGTTCACACTGCTTGCCTTGGGTCCTGACGGACGCTATGAGGTCCGGTTCAGAGGGGATTTCAGCCTGAACGAGCACCTTAAGAAGGTGTTTGCCTATCAATTCCTCCAAATGGACTTCAACGGCGAAGAACTCGCAGTCGCTGCCTTTCAGGATGGCCTGTCTTCCTGCAGTTTCTACCTCGCCGTCTACAACGAGAGGGGTTTGGCCTACGCCGGACAATACCACCACAGTCTCGACAGAGATCGGCCGGCAGATCATCGTCTTGGATGCAGGCCGGTGTACTACGACGCTCTTTCCGTAAGTTGGGGCAAGAAAAGCTGAAACGGCAGCTATCGGAGGAAACGTCGGTCACAGTCTTACAGGTGGGTGACGGCCTTCTCACGGCAGGTTCGCCCTGCGAAGTACGCTCCAGCGAACTCCCAGAGCATGGGGTACGACGAATCGATTGCGCTGCGGCACACGAGGAGAACTGTGCCATCATGAACGCAAGCTACGGAAGCGTTAGTAGGGGTCGCTACGGAACCGTTCGTCGGAGCCCGCCTCATCTGGTGTGTCACCACGCGTCTTACGCATATGAGCGTCTTGCCACCATCCTACCACCACCCCCTACCACCTGGTTCTCCTCACGACCGAGCCTTCTGACGCGATAGAGCAAGGGACGCCGTCGCCCAGCCCTGGGAGACGCCCAAGGAAGTGGGCTCTCACCTTGAACCTGCACTCTACTCTGACTGTGGGTTCTTCCCGGTCTGGAGCGTTGAGAACATGCGCGGAAACCGATGCATCGCGGATGACGTTTCCCAGGGCTTCGATGTTCTCACGTGTGACCTGTAACGCCTTCGCCTCGCCCATCGCGGGGTCGATACGCACATCACCTGCGGCCAAGGCTTCCCAGTCCAGTTCGATGACTCCCGCCAGTGCACCCAGGTCACAGGCTCCCTGAACCGCCCGCTTGGCGAAGTACAACATGCCGAGGTCCAAGACCATACCAACAACGAGTACTGCCACCGGAAGAAAGACGGCGACCAGGGCCAGGACCGCGCCGTCCTCGGATCGAAGAAGCGAACACAGTCCCGGCCCGAAACCACGCTTCCGTTGCCAATTCTCATTGCATCTGCGTTTACCTGGGAACAAACTCACTCCTGGTCACCGCCTTGGACGTCAAGGAAATCTTGTTTCCCACTATTGCCCGCACCACGGGACTTACTACTTTGTAGTCGTATTGAAGTTCAACACGTTATGGTGGTCCCGTAGATCGCTTGCCCCGGCGAAATGAGCGCAGTGACCTCATCAGGATCGATGCCTCCTGAGGCAAGACTGTCACTGAGTCTCTGCAGTGCTCCCGGAGTCCTACCGCCCTCAACCGCGCAGACCCTGGCCGTCTCTCTGGCCGCAGATGTGAGGACCGTCTTGGCGTTTATGAGAAGCCCGCCTTCTAGGATTGAGAAGAGGATCACAACCAAGAGGAACACCACTAGGCTGAACTCCACGAGGGCTTGTCCGTCGTCATTCCGAAGGATTTCCATGATCATGAGCCTGTAGGCGGATTGGCGGTATTGAGATCGTTTATCACACTCCGGATCTTGAGTTCTAGCGCTCTTCCCAAGTCTCCCAACACCACGATGAGCGCTACGGCCACGAGAACCAGCACAAGGGCATATGCCGACTAACCACAGTGGCTGACATTTCTAGAAAACACGCTCTTGTACTGGCATTTTGTTAGATAACCAGTACTTTGAGTATCATTGACTATTAGCGGAGTATGCCGCGTCGGGGGCAAAGAGCATTTTCGGGACCTCGGGCGAAGCTTCTTTGCAGGGTTGATTCGTCGCTTTGATGGGAGCATGATGCCCGGGTGCAGGTGGGCCCCCCATTCTCCCCCGTGTCCCTCCGCCACTGCGAAAAAGCCCAAAACCATGTGTGAGGCCCTGTTACGGGTGAAGTTCTTGCCCCATGTGGCCTCATTTGGTCTTGCGGCGTCGGCCCTATGTTTTCGCGCAGCCCAGAATCCTATAGGGAGTCCACGCCGTGCACCGGGGGGTACGAAGCGGGCATCTAGTCTTTGACAGTGGAGGACTCGCCCTTCCGGTGGTAACGCCTGCTGGCTTGCCACGCCTTAATCACCGGGCCAACGGAGGTCGCTAAGACGCTCGTCGTCTGCGCGCTTAGAAACCTTGTCTGCAACGAGAGTGAGCGGACGAATCATGATGACATTCCCAGGCAACTGCAATCTCAATCACGGTCGAAGATCCTCCAGGAGCGCCTCAAGCTAGCCCTGGCACCTAATGGCCATCTCTTGTGATGACGTACAGCCTATCCTGACTTGTGCCGATCACAGTTCGATTCTTCCCGGTTCGCGCCACGAACGTGGCATCTCCTGTTAGCGCGATATCGGCGGTGCCTTCGAGAGTCGTGGTCGCCAAGATTCTCCTCGTCCTGAGCGCGAGAACAACGTCTCCGACCTGGAGCGTCCACTGGGAAGGGTCAAGTGGTGCATCCCAACCCGATAGGGGAGTCCCACCGTGAACCCACCCCTTTGCCTACTGACTCGCCACATCCACGCTGGATTGAATGAAGGTGAACCAGATTGTGCTCGGTCGGAAGATACCTCACGGCAGTAACCAAGTCAGGGAAGGCCCGGTAAACCCACTGGCTATCTACATATGCACCTGTGACAATGAAAAGCCTGTCATCATCAAGAATGAGTGAGGATGTGTTGGGGTTCGCCAGGGGGACCCTGAGCACCGCCTCGCCCGCAGTCAGGTCGACCTTCACAAGTGCTTTGTCGCTCGCCAGATAGGCCATGATCCCCCTCGAGGAGAGGCCGGCTAGTTCCAACAATGTTCGGGTTCTCTCCAGCGCTGAGAACTATGCTTCTGACGAGAAGCCCATTGGATAGGTGGCCGGTCGGCAGGAGCGTCTTTGCGAAACCTGTGGAGAGAGCGAGCGCCATCGCCAATAACAGGTTTCCCAGGTTTCCTAGGAAGAGACCCCTGAAAACCCTGCTTCCATCTAGTCTCAACGCCGGTGGTGAATTGACCCCGTAGCGCCGGAATGGAATTGACCCCCCACCCAAGAACCTTTCCTAAGCACTGCAATGCGAAGGAGAGGTGTTGAATGCTGGGAGGAGGGTCTGTTTTGAGCATATTTGAGCTGCACGGCGAAGGCAAGGGAATCAAGGAAATATCGCGTGAACTGGGCGTTTCGAGGAACACGGTCAGGAAGTATCTACGGGCTAGAGAAATGCCCGAGAGAAAGCCTGCGCCCCGTAGGCCGTCAATTCTAGATCCTTACAAAAGGTGTCTGGAACTGCGTTGTGATTAAGCGGGAGATTGAGAGACTTGGATACACTGGCGGCATCACTATCCTGAAGGACTTCATGCACCCGTTCCGCGTCCGAAGACAACCTGAGGCCGTGATGAGGTACGAGACCAAACCGGGTGAACAAGCCCAGGCCGACTGGGGCCAGGTGAACTACATAGAGGACGGACGTAAGAAGAAACTGTACTTCCTGACTTTCACACTGAGTTACTCACGAGAGATGTACGTGGAGTTTACCACCAGGAGCGACACCAAGTCTCTCATCAAGTGCCTGGTTCACGGGTTCGAGCATTTCGGTGGGATTCCGGAGAAAGTGCTTTTTGACAGGATGAAGGCGGTGGTTCTGGACGTGGACAGCCAAAAGAACCCCATCTGGAACCCGCAGTTTCCGGACTTCGCCTTGACGTTCGGCTTCATCCCGGTTCTCTGCCGCGCCTACAGGGCTCAGACAAAAGGCAAGGTGGAGTCGGGGGTCAAGTACGTAAAGAGAAACTTCTGGCCGGAAAGGCGGTTTAGGGACCTCTTGGACCTAAACAACC
>DUSU01000095.1 GCA_012842425.1 Candidatus Fermentithermobacillaceae bacterium
CACCTCAACGGTCACGGGGACATCTTTTGGGACCATAAGCACGCTGGGCATCGCCCTGATGGGTGTCTCTGAAGCCAGCGGCATACCTGCCCCTCTGATGGCCGGGGCTATCGTCTCGGGCGCGTACTTCGGAGACAAGATGTCTCCCCTGTCGGATACGACCAACGTCGCGCCGGCAGTCTCGGGCACAGCGGTTTACGAGCATATCAACTCCATGATGTTCACAACGGTCCCGTCACTGGCCATCTCGGTAGTCGCCTTCTACTTCCTGGGCCTAGGTGCGGGAGGCGAAGTCGACCCGGCTTCCATCGAAGCGTTAAAGAGCAGCCTGGAAGCCAATTTCAACGTAGGACCGGTGACCCTGCTGCCCGCCCTGACGATACTCGTCATGTCGGTCAGGAAGGCTCCTGCTCTTCCCTCACTGGCGGCAGGAGTCGTCGTATCCTGCCTTTCTGCCATTGCGACCCAGGGTACACGCATTCAGGCCCTTGCAAAGGCGGCGACCAACGGGTTCACGGGCCAAACCGGAAACCAAGCGCTTGACACTCTCCTCACCCGCGGAGGGGTTATGTCCATGCTCCCAACGGTCTTGCTCATACTGGCGGCTACAGCGCTGGGCGGTGTGCTTAGGGAAACCGGGACGGTTAGGCGACTGGTAGACGAGCTCCTCGTCAGAGTGAAATCCCGGGGAGGTCTGGTGCTCGCGACCTTGTCTTCGTGCTACCTTACGCTCGTGGCATCCGGCAACCAGATGCTGGCCATCATCGTGCCGGGCCAGGCTTTCAAAGACGCTTTTGCCATGAGGGGCCTCCATCCAAAGGTTCTGTCGAGGACGCTGGAGGATGCGGGAACTCTCGGGGCGCCCCTCATCCCCTGGAGCACGGCCGCTCTTTTCATCCACGGCATGCTGAAAGTGCCGTCCACAGGCTACTGGAAGTACGCTCTCCTGAATTGGATAACCCCTCTGGTGGCGATCGCACTGGCTCTTACGGGCCGGTGCCTGTTCCATTTGGAAGTTGGCACCGGAAGAATCACTGAAAACCCTGAAGGAGGAATTCACGGTGATCATTGACGTCCACAATCACTTCTACCCCATGGCCTACCTCGAGATGGTGAAAAAGGGAGGCTGCGTGGCACAAGCGGGTCGCGACGATGAGGGAAACCTCCTCATCATCTATGAGGGAGACTTCAACGTAGTGGACCGGGGACACAGGGACCAAGATTTCCGACTGGCCGAGTTGGACAGATTCGGCATCGACGCCCAGGTAGTGACGATGACCACCCCGGGAGTCCACATTGAGGAAGCATCGAGAGGGATCGAGATGGCAAGGGCCTCAAATGAGGGGTTCGCAGAGATGGCAAAGAAGAGCGGAGGCAGGTACGCCCCTCTGGCCGCGCTCCCGCTCCAAGCACCGAAGGCGGCCGCCGATGAACTCATCCATGCAGTTACAAAGCTGGGCCTTAAGGGCGGGACACTCTTTACCAACGTGTGCGGCAAGCCGCTGGACCTGCCCGAGTTTCGTCCGGTGTTCGAAGCCGCAGCCTCGCTGGGAGTCCCCTTGTTCATCCATCCGACAACCCCTGTACCGGCCCAGATGTTCCTCGACTTCCGTCTTGCGGCCACCGTGGGCTTCACGACGGACACAACGGTCACCTTCGCCAGGCTGATTTTCTCAGGACTTCTGGACGAGATCCCCGGTCTTAAGCTGGTGGCGTCGCACCTCGGGGGTACCCTCCCCTTCCTTGCCGAGAGGCTAGACAGGGGTTTCGAAGCCTACCCCGAGTGCAAGAAGCCCAAGAAAAGGCCGTCGGATTACCTGAAAGGGATCTTCTACGACTGCGTCCTGTTCGACCCCCGGACGGTTGAGTTCGCCATCGATACGATGGGTGTTACTCAGTTCATGGTGGGAAGCGACTACCCGCATCAGATAGGCAGTCTGGAGAAGGCAGTAAAGGTCGTCGCCGGCCTCGACCTGAGAGACGCTGAGAAAGAACTCGTCTTTGGGAAGAACGCACAGAAGCTCTTTGGACTATAGAGTTCACGGAGCTGTGGAATCGGCGCAGCCATAGACCCAAACAAATCGGCAGGGCGGGGAAATCCCCGCCCTTCCATTCTGACACTCATTCTTTGGTATCTTTGAGCAATCTCAAGAGATCCGACAAAACGACCGCCTCAGGCCGGTTTAATACCTCCGCCTCTTGCGGGCGCGCGCAGCTTCGGACTTCTTCTTGCGTCTTACGCTCGGACTTTCGTAGTGCTCGTGCTTGCGCACATCCCTGAGGATACCCGACCTCTGACACTCTCTCTTAAAGCGGCGTAGGGCGCTGTCGAAGCTCTCTTCCTTGCCAACTCTAACCTCTGGCAAACTCTGTCCCTCCCTCCGCCGCAGGAGTTCCTCCCGCTCCTGAATAACAACTAGGATTGTACAATATGTCACTTCACTAGGTCAATCAGGACTGAAGCGGCACCGGAGGACAGTTCTGCCTGCCGGATACCTTTTGTCACCTAGAGACGCGGGGCGGGTTCTCGCTTAGGACTTACGGTAGACTTCGCGCCACGATTGGGCCTGGCGCTCAAGGGCTAGGTCCACCAGTCTCCGCACCAGTTCGGGAAAGGCGAGGCCGCTCGCCTCCCACATCTTGGGGTACATGCTAATCCGGGTAAACCCGGGGATGGTATTAAGCTCATTTACGTAGACCTTTCTCGCCTTCGCGTCGACGAAAAAGTCCACCCTGGCCATGCCCTTGCATCCCGTGACGCGGAACGCCTCCACCGCGATCTCCTGCACCCGCGCCATCATCTCGGGGTCCAGGTCAGCCGGAATAGCAAGCGCCGTCGTGTCTTCGATATACTTCGCTTCGTAATCGTAGAACTCTCTGCCGGGAAGGATCTGCCCGGCTATGGATGCGACCGGCTCTTCGTTCCCGAGGACGCTGCACTCAACCTCCAGACACCCCTCCATCGCGGGCTCCACAAGCGCTTTTGTGTCGTAAAGGAATGCCCGGTCAAGAGCTGTCGCCAGAGCATCCGGGCTCTTGACCTTCGTTACCCCCAAGCTCGACCCTGAGCCTGAAGGCTTCGCGAAGAGTGGAAAGGTGACCCTGTTAAGCAGGTTCTCCAAAACCTCCTGCCTGTTTGTCCTCCATGAATGCCGCCCCACGGGTATGGCAGGCACGTGTGGGACTCCCGCTGAAGCGAGGAGCCGCTTGGTCGTGTCTTTGTCCATGCACACCGCCGAAGCCAAGACCGGAGCGCCAACGTAGGGGATGCCCGAGAGCTCAAGAAGGCCTTGGAGCGTGCCGTCTTCGCCGTAAGGCCCGTGCAGGACCGGGAATACCACGTCGATCTCATGGAGCGCCATCTTGCCGTCGCCGTTAACCCAGACCCCCTTCTTGTCCGGGTTAGGCAAGAGGCAGCACGATGGCCCCATCTCGACCAGCACCTCTGTGCTCCCGCTCGCGAAAAAGGCTTCGCCGTCGCCTAGGTACACCCACTGCCCTTGCCTGGTCACTCCTATCGCCACGACCGCGAAGCCCGCTTGCCTGGCGGCACCGATCACCGAAAAGGCAGACATAACAGAGATCTCGTGTTCGCCCGATCTCCCGCCGAAAACAACTCCCAGCCTAAGCACATGCATCACCCTAAGTTAGCGTCTCGCTGAACCGGTTACATCCAAGGGGCCCGCTTCTTGGACCGTCACGCTAATTACCTTCCCCTTGAGGTCGTCTTCTCCGGAAAAGCGGCACCTAACGTAGTTCCTGGTGAACCCCGCCAAGAGCCCATCCTTTTCGCGGTCGTCTTCCACCAGGACTTCAAAATCTCTCCCAACAAGTCTACGGTGAAATGCCCCGGAGAGTTCCCGTCCCAGCGAGATCAGGGCCGAAACTCGTTCTTCCTTTACCTTCTCAGGCACCTTGTCCTCAAACGCTGCGGCTCTCGTCCCCGGACGAACAGAGTACTTGAAAGCGTGGATCCTTGAGAACCCGGCCTCCCTTGCAACCGTCAGACTCTCCCGAAAGTCCTCTTCTGTCTCGCCGGGGAACCCTGCGATTATGTCGGTGGTTAGCCCGAGGTCCGGTGCGACCCGCCTTGCCCTCCCCACGATGTCCATGAAGAGGGCCACATCATACCTGCGCCCCATCATCCGCAAGATCCGATCGCTCCCGCTCTGAAGGGGAAGGTGGAGGTGATGGCACACGTTGGGCAGCCTGAGGCAGTCAAGGAGTTCGGGGGTGACGTCGTGGGGCTCCAGAGAGCTTATCCTCAAGCGGATGAGCCCCTCAATCCGGCCGACCTCCTCGACGAGCCGGGGGAGATTGCCTTCTCCGTAGAGACCGATATGGGTACCCGTCAGCACAATCTCTTTGTACCCACGCTGAACCAGCCTCTCTGCTTCCCTGATGACGCTTTCGGGGCTTCTCGACCTGGAGGGGCCCCTGGCGTAGGGGACTATGCAGTAGGTGCAGTAGTCGCCGCACCCTTCCTGGATCTTTAGAAATGCGCGGGTGAGGTCCGGCTGCTGGACCTCGGTCTCCTCAAACTCCTCACCCGCCACATGGGGTTTCACTTCGACTACCGGCGCCCCGGTCTCAAGGGCTTCCAGGACCAGATCGGCCAGACGGCTCCGTTCCCTGACGCCCGAGACCGCGATTACGCCGGGGATCTCCTTAACCTCGTCTGAGGCAATCTGGGGATAACAACCCGTCACAACAACCTTAGCGCCCCTTCTCGCCGCAGCCCGTATGGCCTGGCGGCATTTCTGGGCGCTCCGCGCGGTGACGGCGCACGTGTTTATCACTACTACGTCGGCATCGTCCTCAGCGACGACAAAACCCTTCCTCTCGAAGCTCTCCCTGAGAAAATCGGTATCGTAGCGGTTCTGCTTGCATCCAAAGGTGCGGAAAGACACCGTCTTCTTCGGCAAATCAGTTGTACCCTGCCCTTTCTTATCGTCCTGAATCTTCGTCGTTTTCCATCATTATATCTTTACCGCAGGTGATCCGATATGCTCTCGGACACAGTCACTATTGTATAGCCTTTTTCTCTCAGGCCGTCTATGAGTGTGGGCAGGGCCGACACAGTGGGTTCGGTGGGATGCATGAGGATAAGCGCTCCGGGCACAACCCCGGCAAGAGCTCTCTTCCAGATGGCCTCCGGTTCAGGCAGTCTCCAGTCTACGGTATCGACGGTCCACAGCACGGTCTGATAGCCCATCTCAAGCGCATATTCCACCGTATTGTTGGTCCATTCCCCGTAAGGCGGGGCGAAAAGTTTCGATGGATACACGCCACAAGCCTGGAATATCCGCTCCTCGCCGCTTTGGATGAGGCGCTGGAGGCTCTGCTTGCCCATTGACTGGACGTGGTTGTGGGCTCCGCCGTGGTTTCCTATCTCGTGGCCCTCGGACACGATCCGCGTGAGGAGAGCAGGGTTCTTCTCAGCCCAGGTACCGGTGGGAAAGAAGGTTGCACGGACGTTCTTTGACGAGAGGATGTCCAAAAGCGCCGGGATATGCTCTTCTCCCCAGTCAACGTTGAACATCAGCGTGACATTGGGTTTGCCCGAGTAACCCCGGGTGATGGGAGCGACGCCGGCCATGGCCTCCTCGGCATCATACATACCCAACAGGTTCAAGAGGCATGCCGCCCACAGGAGCGCCGATAGAGCGGCGCACAAGAGGTACTTGCGCTTGAGGACAAACATAAAGGTACCACCCGGTGAAGCTTATGTGGGAGCTATCGCTTCGTAGAACAGCCCGACATAAAGCTCATGAGGACCGCGACCGCCGCTATGCCGGCCGTTTCGGCTTTCAGGATGTATGGGCCCAAAGAGACGGGTATGAAGCCCTTTGCGAGCACACGCTCTACTTCCGAGGCGTCGAGGCCGCCTTCCGGCCCTATGATTATGGAGGCTTCGGTTTGCCCTTTGGTGGCCGAAGCGAGGTCGGCGGTGAGCCCTTCGTGCTCGTGAGCAAGCAGAGGAACGCCCGCTACACCCCGGTCAAGGACCTCTCCCAAGGTGGTTATCTCATGGATCTCGGGCAGCGACCCTCTCCCCGACTGCTGAGCGGCGGCTTTGGCAACCCGCGCCCAGCGGTCTCTCCTGGCAAGGGCTTTGTCCTCGCTAAGCCGCGGGATCGTCCTGTTGGTCACGATGGGGGTGAAAGACGTGACGCCCAACTCCGTGGCCTTTTCCACCACCAAGTCCAGGCTCTGGTGCTTGAGGAGAGCCGCGTAGAGATGGATGCGTATGGCGGGAGGAGTTACGCGCATCCTGGCGGTTATGGAAGCCAGCAGTTTTCCCGGCTGAAGCGCTTCTACCACCGCGCTGTACTCGGTTTCACCCAGGACGGCACGGAAAGCCTCACCCGGCGAGAGCCGTTGGGCAAGCGCGTGCCGGTAGGCCTCACCCGTGAGGGCGATCTGGTTACCTAGAACCATTTGAGGTTCAACGAAGTAAAGGGGCGGGGTATGGCCTTGCTCCTTGTTCACTTGGACCCTCCGTCAGCCCCTCTCAGTCTGTCGAAGAAAGACCTGGTGTCCGCGAACGTCTCGCCGTCGAATTTGCCCAGTTCCTTCAGTATCTCTTTCTCGCGGCCCGATAGCTTGGTGGGGACCCTTACGCTCACCCTGACGAGCATATCGCCTCTTCCCTTGGAACGCAGGCGCGGCATGCCTTTGCCCCGGAGCCTGAGGACCGCCCCGGGTTGTGTGCCCGCGGGCACATCCATCTCGATCTGTCCGTCAATACTCGGGACAACTACCGTCCCGCCGATCGCTGCCAGCGGAAAACTCACAACCTGATCGAGGATGAGGTCGTCACCCTGGCGCTGGAACCGCTCGTGCGGGCGGACAAAGACAACAACGTACAGGTCGCCCGCAGGGCCACCCCTCACCCCGGCATTCCCCTGACCTTGGAGCCTTAGGCGCAGGCCGGAGTCGGCTCCGGGCGGCACCTTGACGGTAACGGTCCTGGTCCTGGACACGCTTCCCCTGCCGTCGCATTCCTTGCACGGCTTCTCGATGACCTTTCCTGTACCGCCGCACCTCGAACACGTTGTAACCGTCACAAAAGAGCCCAGCATGGTAGACCTGGACGTCCTCACCTGGCCCGTTCCACGGCAGGTGGGGCATGTCTTTATTTCGCTCCCGGGCTCGGCGCCACTCCCCTGGCACCTAGTGCACCTTTCCGTCCGGGGTATCCTTATGTCTCGCTCAACGCCGGTGAAAGCCTCCTCGAGCGTGATGTCGATCTCCAGTTCAAGGTCGTCGCCCCTACGAGGTCCGGTGTCTACCTGCCTCCGGCCGCCGAAGATCTCCTCGAAGCCGCCGAACAGGTCTCCAAAGGGGAAGCCGCCAAAATCGGTGAAGACGCGCCCGAAAGGATCTCCCGTCTGCCCCCCTGAGGCTCCCCCGCCCGCGCCTGCGAAAGGACCGTCCGGATGACCGTAGGCATCGTAGTTGGAGCGCTTGGTCGGGTCTGAAAGCACCTCGTAGGCCTCGTTTATCTCCTTGAATCGAGCCTCGGCGTCCTTATCTCCGGGATTGGCGTCAGGATGGTGCTTCTTGGCGAGCTGCCTGAAAGCCCTCTTTATCTCATCTTGGGAGGCGTCCTTGCTGACGCCCAATACCTCGTAGTAGTCCTTTTTCAAAAGTCCATATCCTCCGCCGGCTTACCTTCAGACGAGCCTTGTGCCTCGTCTTTCTTCTTGATGATCGTGTCAATTCTAAGTATGGCGCAGGCGATCTCCAGCGCAGCTTTGAGCGCGTGGGTCTTAACCGGCGCCGGGTCGATTACCCCCATGGCTACCATGTCGACTATCTCGCCCGTATCACAGTCCACCGCGAGGCGGTCGCTGTTTTCTTCGGTCTGCCTGGCCATCGCGTCCCCTACCTTCTCAAGGGGGTTGAACCCCGCGTTCGAGACGATCTGGGCCATCGGGCGCTTCAGGGCCTCGACGACGCAGAGTAGGCCGTACGCCTGCATACCCTTCTGGCTTAGCCTCATCTTCTCAACTTCCCGGGCGCACGCCAGCTCAATCGCCCCGCCGCCGGCCACGACTCCGCCCTTCACGGCAGCCTGGACCGAGGACGCTGCGTCGGTGCAGATCCGCTCCCGCTCACCCCTTACTTCCCCGGTGGTGGCGCCCACGAGGATAGTGGCCATGGGTTTGCCCTTTCCGCCCAGTATACGGATGTTCTCAAGTTTCTGGTCCTCGTAAACCTTCTCCGCCCCACCGAGGTACTTGGCAAGTTCCTCGGGAGGCTTCTTGAGGCCGGTCCTCTTAACCACGCGGGCTCCGGTGTGTTCGCAGACTTTCCTTAATTCGCTTGACGATACCCGCGTAACCACCATGACTCCCGCGTCGGTCAAGATCTCCTCGGCTATGTCTGAGATGCCCTTGTCGACGACTATAAACTTCACACCCAGTTTGACCACTTTATCGAGGTTGGCTTTGAACTCTTCCTGAAGCTCCAGATACCGCTGGAAGCCTACTTCAGTAGAAAGGGCTTCCTCCTCGACCTCTTCGGGCTCCAGGGCATCGTCGACTACAAGGATCTTGGGATCGTCCAGCGATTCGGGCATCTCCTCGTTGAGCCGTTCCTTATCGACGATGATGCCCGCGAAAACCTCGTTCTCGGCGCCTTCTTTGGCAACTATCGTCTCCGAAAGCTTAAACCGCGGGTCCAGGAGTTTCTCCTTGCCGACCATCTTGGCCGCGGCCACGACAAGCTCGGCGATATCCTTGTTGTCACGGCCGGCGACCAGCGCGACTTTAAGCAGCATAGGGTCGTCAACATCGTCTATCTTGATGGCCTTCTCGGCCACAATATCCATCGCGCGCTGCACGCCCGCGCGGACTCCGTCAATTATCCGGGTCACCGGGACGCCTCTGGCAGCCTGGTTTACTCCTTCCGAAAGGAGCGCCCCTGCCATTATGGTGGCCGTGGTCGTGCCGTCACCGACTTCGTCTTCCTGGGCTCTCGCGGTGTTGATCACCATTTTGGCCGCAGGATGGTTCACATCCATCTTCGTGAGGATGGTCATACCGTCGTTGGTTATGACGACCTCGCCGAACCTGTCGACCAAGAGAGTATCCAGGCCTTTGGGACCGATCGTGCCCTCCACCGCGGAAGCGATGGCCCGCACCGCACTGGCATTCGTGAAGAGAGCTGCGAGTTTCTCGTTGATCTCGGAAGCATCTGCCGCTTGGCCCTTCAAAGTCAATGTGGGTCCCTCCTGTGTCTTGCGAGAATCGGGTCCGGTTATCCGGCCACCCGGTGCCGTCCGGTCTACCTTCCTTTGGAGAAGTAGCCGGTCAGCTTATCTTCAAACATGCTGACAATCGCAACTGCCTTGGAGTAGTCCATCCGCTTGGGTCCCAATATGCCGATTTTCCCTTCGGTGCGGCCCGCGCTGAACGTACCGTAGACCATTGAAATATCCTTTATGGATTCGGATTCGTTCTCTGCTCCGATCCGAATTGTGGGGTTGGTCTCGTCGTCTGACTTGGATAGGAGTGTCTGGATCATCCCGTTGGTTTCGATCGCCGAGATGACCCCCTTGAGCCTCTCAACATCCCTGAACTCAGGCAGGTTCAAGAGGTTCACTGGGCTTCCAACATAGAGCCTCTCGCTATCCGATAGAGTGACGCTCTTTAGGAACTCGACCACCTGCTCGACTATCATGGCGTACCTCGACGTTTCTTCCTTGAGAAGGCTGTACGCCTTGTCGGCAATCCGGTCCATGGTCACTCCGGTGAGGTTTCTGGACAGCGTCTCCGAGATCGCCCGGAGCTCCTCGTTGGATACTTCGCTCATTTCTATGAGGCACGTCTCGACAAAGCCGATGTCGGTTATGAGGACCAACAGGGCTTTGTCCGAAGACGCGGGCAAGAGGTGGATGCTCCTAAAGGTCACGGACTCGCAATCGGGCCCCAATACGAATCCTAGGTAGTTCGATGTTTCGGAAACAAGTCTCACGGCCTCCCGGAGAAACGAGACAACATCCCGCATCTTGGTGCGGAAAAGCGCCTCAATAGCCCGGGACTCACCGGCGGTAAGCTTCTTCTTCGGCATCAGCTCATCAACGTAGAACCTGTATCCACGGTCGGACGGTACGCGTCCGGACGAAGTGTGGGGCTTATCGAGATAGCCTGTGTCCTCAAGGTCGGCCATCTCGTTTCTGATGGTCGCGGGGCTCACTCCGAGCCGGTACCGCTTTGCGATGACGCGCGAGCCAACCGGCAGGCCCGTCTCAATGTATTCCTCGACAACCGCTCTCAGCACGCGAGCCTTTCTATCGTCGAGTGTCACGTCCCGCCTCTCCTCCTTTAGCACTCTCTCCGTGAGAGTGCTAACCTAGATGAAACATAGCACCGGACAAGGAGAGGTGTCAATCAGGCTGCGGAGTCGCCCTAGGGGACCGGAGGCGCGGAGGGCAGCATAAGTGAGGCAAGGGCCCAGGCCAGCGCCTGAACTGTATTCTCGCACTCTTCCATCGTGTTCCCGACGCCCCCACACTCCACAAGGATGGCGTTGGGCGAGTACTTCTGGTTGTAGACCGCCGACTCGTAGAGGATACCTCTTGAGATGCCCGGATAGGCTTCTTCCAGCTTGTCGCTTAGTTTGCGGCTGACTTCGTAGTTCTTTACCCAATTAGGGTTGTTGGTGCCTACCACAAAGAGTATCCGGGCATAGGACTTCCCGCGGATCGTGACGGCGGTGATGTTCCTGGGCTGGCTGTCACGGTGGAGATCGATTAGATAGGTGCAAGTAGGGTACTTGTCAAGGATTGCCTTTACCGTCTGCTCCGAACGGTAGTATGCGCCCACCCGGGTCTCGGAGTCGTGGACAGTCCTGGAATGGAGCACGGGGATCCTGTAGCGGGTCTCCAGTTCGGCAGCCAGCATCTCGCCGATTTTCACAACGGTCTTTGACATATTAGATGAAAAGGCTTCGGCGGCCTGGGTCTTGCCCAGCTCTGGCAAGTACGATTCGGTCGCGTGGGTATGGTATATGCCCACCAGCGGGCCGGTGGAAAGGGCCGCGGCAGCGGGAGTCACACCATCGCCCGGCGGGAGCGAGAACATCACGGGGGTGTATCCCCAGTCATCTTCGAGGTTTTTCGGATCTGTGACGATACCTGAAGCCTCCAGCGCCCGGCTCTCCAGGAGAAAACCCGGAAATCCTGCGAAGACCAGGTCTCTAACCGACGTAGGCGTGAAACCCATGAAATAACCGGCGATCCTCAAGGAGAGGGGTACCTCGGGCGTGTCATGCCTTCCTGCTTCGGCGTACCTGAGCATGGGGAAACTGAGTCTCAAGACTTCCTTGGCCAGGTCGTCCTTGCTCCACAAGAAGTCGAAGACCGATGCCGTCCGGAGTTCCGGGTCCATCTCGCCTCCGGATCCGCTGAACGCAGGAAGCGCCGGGCTCACCTTGACCGATAAAGAAAAGACGAGCAGAAGGATGATGGAGAGCCCTTCGACGATAAGCAGCCGGACCTTTTGATTCCCTTTGGCGCCTACTCTCCTCACCCCCTAATTCCTTGGATATGAAGCTCGGAGAGGGATAATGCGCGCTGGAGTCCGGGCCGGCTGCTTATCGTCACTCGTTCTGTCTACCTAAGCACGACTACCGGATTACCGTGGGGACAAAGGCATCGATGATTCCTACGACAAGTGAGGCAAGGAGCGCGCCCAGGATGGTGACCGACATGCCGGGCACCAGGAACTGGGCTACATAGATTACGATAGCCGCAACGATGAAGCCGATGAGCCCCCTGGATTGGGGTGAGACCCGTTCTCCCAGGATGGCCTCAATCGCCCACCCGAGGGCAGCGATCACTAGAGCAGCTATAAGCGCGTTTACAAAGCCGAATAGACGGAATCCCGGAAGAACAAGACCCATCACCATAAGCACTATTGCCGAGACTATAAACCTCACTATAGCGCCTATCCACGAGTTGCCACGCACCATTTCTCACCTCCAGACGAGCCCTATAGACTCAAACAGAGGTTATCCCCGGAAGTAGGAATGTATGCAGCGTATAAGGCTTTGCAGCTACTTGACATCCACCAGGTATTGTGGGTATATTAGTTCGTGTCGCTCCTCGATAGCTCAATGGCAGAGCATCCGGCTGTTAACCGGAGGGTTGTAGGTTCGAGTCCTACTCGGGGAGCCATAATGTGTGCGCCCGTAGCTCAGTGGCAGAGCGGTCGGCTCATAACCGATTGGTCGGGTGTTCGATGCACCCCGGGCGCACCAAATGTCGTTATGGCAGTGGCCCCATGGTCAAGAGGTTTAAGACGCCGCCCTTTCAAGGCGGTAACACGGGTTCGAGTCCCGTTGGGGCCACCATCTGATTTAAGCCCTCTTTATATCCCCATAAACGTTTTCCGGCCTTTGACGATCTTTAACACTGGTAGAACGCTTATCTATTCCAGCGTGGAACCGATATATCCCTCAGCGGAACTGAGTTTACTGAGTTAGGTCCGAGCTACCGCGTGAGAGGTGCCTTGGTTTGAACAGATGGGTGCAAGTCTACGGCACAGGTAAGAATATCCGCACCATAGCAGCATACATGATTTCAGTTGGCTTAGTGGGGTTCGGGCCCGTCCTTTATGTTGCCACAAAGGGGGGTGCCCTCCCCGATCCTTTGACCACCGGCGTCTACCTGGTCCTGACCATTCTCGGACAGCACTTCTCGGTCACATTCCCAGATATTAACAGCATCGTTCTGGCTGATCCCGTTATCTACGCCGCCTTGTGGGCGTTCGGACCCAGGCTTGCGATCATATGCCAAGTCGCCGCGATAATAACCCATCTACTCACCCAAAAAAAGGCGATCTTGAACACGTTTTTCAACGCGTCTCAGTTCAGCTTGAGCATAATGGTGTCAAGCGTATGGGTGCACGTTGCCAAAAATACGCCTCTCGGACACAACCCTTACTTTCAAATAGTCCTTGTTAACCTCTTGATCTTGACCTTTGAACTCATGAACAACACATTCGTATCAATAGCCGTGGCCCTAGACCAGGAGCAGAGGTGGAGAGAGGTCTTTCCACGCCTCTTTTTCATCTCAAGGCGGAAAACCTTTCTGCTCTCGTACCTCATCAACACGGCGGGAGTGCTCCTTGCGAGCTACATGGGTCTAGCGGGCATATCTTTCGTCTTCGCAGCGGTGTTCGTCCTCTGGCTCCAGCTCCGGTTTGAGCAAGAACTGGCGGTCAAATCGCTTGAAGCCAACACCGACGCCCTCACGGGGCTCCTAAACGCCCGCTATCTTGAGAGCTGGCTGGAAAACGATTTCGCCAAGCTTTCGGCCGGCGAGAACACGTGCTCCATCATCTTCATCGACGTGGACGGGTTAAAGGGCGTCAACGACCAGATGGGACACGATGTGGGAGACTTACTGCTGCAGCACCTTGCCAAGGTCCTTAAGTCTGTGGTGCGGTCTTGCGACAGTGTCATACGTTACGGCGGCGACGAGTTCATAGTGATATGCGCAAAGACCGATCTCGAACAGGCTAAAGGTATTGCGGACAGGATCCTCACGGCACTCAGGGAGACGCCTCTTGTCAAAGACGGGACCACGGTGAGCTTCGGGATAAGCGTAGGCCTGGCTTCGTTCCCCAAGCACTCGACGCTCGGTCGCGACCTCGTCCGTTTGGCCGACAAAGCCATGTATCTTGCCAAGAAAGACGGGGGCAACCGCTACCGGACTGCGGACAACCTCTAGACCCCCGCTATGCGTAGGTATGTAAGATACGTCAGTATGTGATCTTGATGAGCCAGAACACGGTGTTGTCGTTCCACCCCACATCCCACGGAAAAAACAGCCGGTCCGAAGTGTGGCTTGCAATGGTGACATAGCCTGCAGGGTCTTTCCCGACAACTACTGCCACATGGCAGATCTGGCCTTTTGTCTCGTAGCCGATGAGGTCGCCCGGCTCCAGCAAGGAAACCGCCCCGTGAGGATGCTCCGGAGTATGCTTCACGGCTCCGGCGTAGGTCCCCGAGTATAGTTTCTCGGCTCTGCCGGTCGATAAAAGGTGCCAGATGAGGTCCTCGCCCCTCACCCATGAGGCGCTTCCTTCGGAAGTATAATGCCAGCCGTAACCTTGCTTAAGTCCACCTGCCAAAAGCACCTGAGAGGCGAAATTGGCGCAGTCTCCGCCGGCGAAAGTGTACACCCTGTAATCCGGGCTGTACTTACCTGACCCCTCAATGACGGGCACCCCGGCATATCTTACTGCATACTCCATCGCGGCTTGCCTATCGTACTTGCCATTTTCTCGCGGGCGGCCATCCTCGATAACCTGTGCAGTGTCGGAACCGGGTGGGTCTTCCGGGATAGCCGGGTACTTGCAGGGCGGCAGGTGGTACTCCTCGCCGATAGGGTCCGAGTACCAGTCGCGGCGGATCTTCCACTCCCCTCCGCAAAGCACCAGTTCCAGTACGTGCACGGCCCTCGACCCGAATGTGTGGGTCCAGGAAGGCGCCCCTTCGCCCTCACCGGCGGGACCCTCGGATGAACCGGGAGCATAGGTATACTGCGCGTGTTCGGTGAGTTCCACCCACACGCTGCCACTACTCTCGGGAGATACGCCGTCCACCTCTATCCTGGCCTTGGTCTCAATGATCTTGAGGCCCCGGTCTTTCGCCCAAGCATGCAGGTACTCTGTGCGGGCGGCCTCCCTTTCCCACGACCAAAGCCCCGGTTCTGACTCGATATCGTAGTTCCTCTTGAGGTCTTCGGCTTGCCCGTCCACCAAGACGCGAAACCGTTCCTGTAGCATTTTGCAGGCTGCTTCTCCTGGAGGCGGCAGAGGGACGGTGGGCAGCTCACTGGAAACGGCTGCGGAGTTCTCAAAGGACGCCGGGTGCCTCACCCGCGCTACGCCGAACGGCGCCAGTACCGCCGCGGCTCCCAAACCCGAACACAAGAGGAGAAAGCCGAGATGGTAACGGGCGTCACGGCGTAAGGCAGCACCTATTGATTTCGATACCCGTCGAAAGCACGCCGCCAGACGGTACCTCATTGGACCACCCCTGGCGCAAAGGCAAGCGTCACATAAGGATACTTGGCGCCAGAGGGGGATATGACGGGTGGGGCTATTCGCCGGTAACGGCTCTGTCCATAGCGCCTCTCACAAGCCTGTTCATATTCAGTACTTCATCTAGGTTGGGCGCAGTGTACCATTCGGCGTAGCTCACGATCTGTATCTCCGGGTGCGCTGCGAGGTCAATCGTCCTGGGGTGGGGATAGTAGTGCCCATCAGGGTCTTTTGTCACGGTCACAACCGGTCTCTCAAGGCTATCGGGATTGAGCCGCTTCACGACCGCGGTTTCGTTCGTTGAGAGTATCACGCCTGTCGCGACCGGGAACGGAGCGACGACCCGTGAAAAAGCCGCAACGACCCTCGGGTCGAAGAGTACGCCAGAGTTCTCCACGATGAAAGACAGGGCCTCCAGAGGGTGCATCGCCGCCTTGTACGGGCGGTCGGAGGTCATAGCGTCAAGTACGTCGCAGACGGCCGTTACTCTGGCGTACGAGCTTATCCTCTCGCCGGTGAGCCCGCGCGGGTACCCGCTTCCATCCCAGCGTTCGTGGTGCTGGTAAGCTACGTGAGCCGGCATCAGGCCGAGCGAGGTCTTCCTGAGTATCTCAAACCCGGCTTCGGGATGATCCCTTACTGTGGCGAACTCTTCTCGCGTAAGCTCACCCGGCTTCATCCACAATGTGGTCGAGACTGCGGTCTTGCCTACGTCGTGAAGAAGCGCTCCTATTCCCAGCTCGCGTAGTTCTTTCGTGTTGTACCCCAAAATCCGGCCTATCACCAGGGCAATCAGGGCAACCTGGACGGAGTGGCCGAAACTGAAGTCGCGCAGGGATTTTATATCAACCATGCCGATCAGCACTTCTTTTCGCGACATGATGTCGCCAACAAGCATCTCGGCGGCCCTCATCACGTTCATGCAGACCTCATACCTGGCCTTGCTTATCATGTTGATCCCCGGCGAAAGGCCGAAGTTCCCTGGAAGAAGTGAAAGGGTCTGTCTTCTGGCATGGAGGGCCTCAATCTCGACGAACTGCCTTATGCTCCTCATTACCTCGTGCTTTGTCTCGAGGCTTACAAGTTCGGGAAGGTCTACATCATCGAAGCCGTCGGCAATGTGAAGAGCCGTGTAGCCCTGTTCTTCCAGGAGACTTAGGAGTCTTCTGTTTAGAGTAATACCGGCAGCAATGATAAGTCGGCCCTCTTGGTCTTGTACGGACCGGCCCAGGCGCATCCCGGGTAGAACTTGATGGATGGGTAGGATTCTCAACGGCTGAAAAGCCTCCCCTTTTTCCTTCGTAAGCGCTTAGGTAGTAGTTGAGGGTCGCTTTACCCTGTGAGATCTGCTTGCTATAATACAGCCAACTGATCAGGTAGATCCGATGACGGGGAGGAGTAGGCAGGAGTTCTCCCTCAGAGAGCGGGGCATGTGGTGAGAGCCTTGCGGGAAGAGACTGCCGAAGGTCGCCCCTGAGGACGCGGGCGGAAACGTCCGCGCGGATGGCCACGTTACGGCCGAGAGTGCCGGTAGGGCCGGGCCCAGGAACTCCGTTGTGGTTCTTCTACACGGGTAGCTCCGTAGGCGCTATTCCCTATCGGAAACAAGGTGGTACCGCGAACTAGGCCCCTTCGCCCTTGTGGTGAAGGGGCCATAACTATGATGAGACTGAGGTGATTTCGCGGTGTCTCACGAAATGCCAAAAGCGTACGAACCCAAGGCGTTCGAGGAAAAATGGTACCGCTACTGGATGGAAAACGACCTCTTTAGAGCCGAGGTGGGTTCCAAGAAGCCCAGGTTCTCACTGGTCATGCCCCCTCCCAACATCACGGGGTCGCTCCACATCGGGCACGCCTTGGACCTATCCCTCCAGGACATCATAATCCGACACATGAGGATGTCCGGGCGGGAGACCCTCTGGCTGCCCGGAACCGACCACGCATCCATAGCGACCCATGCGAAGATCGAGGAAATGCTCGAGTCCGAAGGCACCTCCAGACATGAGCTGGGCCGTGAAGAGTTTTTGAGGAGAGCCTGGGAGTGGAAGGACAAATACGGACACATCATTACCGACCAGATAAAGTCCCTCGGCGCGTCCTGCGACTGGTCCAGGGAACGGTTCACCATGGACGAGGGTTGCTCCAAAGCGGTAACCGAAGTGTTCGTCCGCCTCTATGAGAAGGCGCTCATCTATAAAGGAAACTATATGGTGAACTTCTGCCCCGGGTGCCACACGGTTATCTCCGATATCGAAGTGCAGCATGAAGAAGTGGATTCTTTCCTCTGGTACATCCGCTACCCCCTGGAAGGCTCAGACGAGTACATCCAAGTGGCGACGACCAGGCCTGAGACAATGCTGGGCGATACCGGGATCGCGGTGAACCCGAGCGACAAGCGGTACGCTCACCTGATCGGGAAGTATGCCATCCTCCCCATTATCGGGAGACGCCTCCCCATTTTCGCCGATGAGCATGTTGACCCGGGCTTCGGCACCGGCGCGGTGAAAGTAACGCCTTCCCATGATCCCGACGATTTTGAAATGGGCATGACCCACGGCCTTGAGTTCGTGAGCGTAATCGACACTCACGGAAGGATGACCGCCGCCACCGGGAAGTACGAGGGTATGGACCGGTACGAGTGCAGGAAAGTGTTGCTCAAGGACCTAGAAGAAGACGGCTACCTGGTGAAAACCGAACCTTACAAGCTCTCCGTCGGACGGTGCCACAGGTGCGACACCAACGTGGAACCCCTTATATCCGAGCAGTGGTTTGTGAGAATGAAGCCCCTTGCCGAGCCGGCGCTCAAGGTGGTCCGCGAGGGCAAAGTGAAGTTCGTGCCCGAACGCTTCACCAAGATCTACGAGAACTGGATGGAGAACGTCCGCGACTGGTGCATCTCCAGGCAGCTCTGGTGGGGCCACAGGATCCCGGCCTGGTACTGCGACGGATGTGGAAAGACGATAGTGGCGAGAGAAGAGCCCAAATCATGTCCCGATTGCGGCGGGCCATTGCGCCAGGACGAAGACGTGCTGGATACATGGTTCTCCTCGGCACTCTGGCCGTTCTCGACGCTCGGGTGGCCTGAAAAGACGGCCGACCTCGACTACTTCTTCCCCACCGACGTTCTAGTAACCGGTTACGACATCATCTTCTTCTGGGTAGCCAGAATGATCTTCTCCTCGCTCGAGCACATGGGTCGGGAGCCTTTCCGCACCGTCGTGATCCACGGCATGGTGAGGGACGCCCTGGGGCGGAAAATGTCCAAGAGCTTGGGGAACGGGATTGACCCGCTTGAGGTCATCGATAAGTACGGAGCCGACGCCCTGCGCATTTCCCTGACGGCGGGAACGGCCATGGGAAACGACATGCGGCTCTTCGACGAAAAAGTGGCCGGAGCCAGGAACTTCGTGAACAAACTCTGGAACGCGGCGAGGTACTGCCTCTCCAACCTGGAAGGATTCACCCCGCCCGAGAAAGTCGCTCCCAAGAACTTCGCGGGCCGGTGGATCCTGTCGCGTCTTGAGCGCACCATACGTGGCGTCGCAAGCGCCATGGAGAGGTTCGAGCCCGGCGAAGCCATAGGACTCATAACGGACTTCATCTGGAACGAGTTCTGCGATTGGTATATTGAGATCTCCAAGGAAGACCTGGCAAGAGAAGATCTCCGGGAAGAGACTCAGGCAGTGCTGTGGACGGTGCTCCGGGATTCCGTGGCGCTCCTCCACCCCTTCACACCGTTTGTTACGGAAGAGCTGTGGTCATATCTCCCGGGTCGGAAGCCCGGTAGAGAAGGCAGCCTGATTGTCTATCCTTATCCTCAGCCGGAGCGCTATCCCCTCGACGAGGAGGCGGAAGAAGAGGCAGAAGCCCTTATAGAGGCAACAAAAGCCCTGAGGAACATGAGGGCCGAGGTGAACATCGGGACGGGGAAGAAAGCCCCGGCCATCATCGCTGCCGCCAAACCGTCACGGTGGGAGAAGATGCTCCCGTACATCCAAAGGCTGGCTTGGGCAGAGCCCGTCACGCTTGGAGACGCGAAGGAATTCTCGGATGTCCAGAAGGCCCTCGTGAGCGTGGCCAAAGGCGCCACCGTGTACCTACCGCTTGAGGGCGTAATCGACATCGAGAAGGAGACGGCAAGGCTCGAGAAGGCCATGGAAGACTTAGCAAGAGATATCGAAAGGACTCGTAGCAGGCTGTCTCAGGAGGATTTCCTGTCGAGAGCACCGCAGGAGATTGTCGAAGCGCAAAGAAAGAGGTTCGAAGAAAACAGCGCCAAGCTTGAGACACTGAAGACGAGAGTAGAGATGCTCAGGCGCATGAAGTAAGGAACCACTCACCAAAGGGCCCCGCCCGGGAGGATGCGGCAATGGTTGCGATAACCGGCGAAGAATACGAGCAGGCACTGGCATGGATACACAGTACGATGCGGTTCGGCTCCAAGATGGGACTTCAGAGGATCCGGAAGCTCACCGAGCTCCTCGGTAACCCCGAAAGGAATTTGGAGTACGTTCACGTAGCGGGGACCAACGGCAAAGGGTCGGTTACCGCCATGGTCGCATCAGCCCTATCGGCCAACGGTTACAGGACCGGGAGATACATCTCCCCCTACCTCGAGGACTTTAGAGAGAGGATCTCGATCGGGGACAGGATGATCTCCCGGGAGGACTTAGTAGGTCTCGTAGACGAGGTAAGACCGGCGGTAGAGCAGATGGTAAGAGAAGGCGAAGACTACCCCACCGAGTTCGAAGTAGTGACCGCGCTGGCTTTTCTCTACTACGCACATGAGAGATGCGACTACGTCGCCTTAGAGGTGGGACTCGGCGGAAGGTTCGACGCTACCAACATCGTAACTCCGGCAGTCTCGGTGATCACGACCATCTCACTGGACCACACGGACCGCTTGGGAGACACCGTCGACAAGATCGCCTGGGAAAAGGCGGGCATCATAAAACCCGGTGTCCCGGTAGTGACCGGAGTCTCAGATGACGAGGCGCTTAGGGTGATAAAGGCCAGGGCCGAAGATCTCGGGTCGCCCCTTTTCACGGTGTCCAACAAGAGGCGCGCGGACGTAACGTGGGAAGAAGTCTCCTACTCCATGGAAGGCCAAATCATAAACATCCAGGGACCTGATTTCCGCTATGAAAACGTGCGCGTGCCCCTCTTGGGAAGGCACCAGCAGGCCAACGCGGCGGTCGCAGTAGCCGCGCTGGAGTTCGGGAAACCCAAGAACCGCGAAGGCAAGTTCCGGTTGGACAGAACCGCCGTGAGGCACGGCGTAGCCACCACTCACTGGCCCGGCCGCCTGGAAGTCCTATCGCGAAATCCTTTGATCCTCCTAGACGGCGCCCATAACCCGGAAGGGGCCAAAGCCCTTGGAGAAGCTCTGGTCAGTTTCCCCAAGAGGCGGACCGTATGCGTGCTCGGGATCTTGGGAGACAAATCGTACAGAGAAGCAACAGCGTCTATCGCGCCCCTCTGCGACGAGGTCATCGTGACCAGGCCGGACACTCCCAGGTCGCTGGATCCTGAGGTGTTGGCAGCCGAGGTAAAGCGGTACGCGCCCTCAGTCACGGTGGAACCCGACCTCCGCAAGGCCCTAGACGAAGCAAGCAAGAGGACCGGACAGGACGACATGCTACTCGTCTCGGGTTCTCTCTATCTTGTGGGACCTGCCAGGACTTATATATCGTCCAAGCTTGGTATGACCCGGCAAAGCGGGACATAAACATTGGATCGAACTATGTTGGCAATCTGCTTAAGTATTGAGGAGGTGCGCGTCAATGCGGAGGTCCCGTCTGGGCCAAAGCAAGGGCCTTGGCAGCAAGCTAATATTCGTCCTCGTCGCCCTCGCCTTTGTCGGATCGGGTTACCTTATAGGAAGGTACTTCCTGTCGGCGCTTCTCGACAGGCCAGCGGGCGGGGAACCGGTCAGTGGTCAGCGTCCTGACCCGTCAGGCAGTACTACGACCACAACCGTCCAGATCCAAACCAAGCCTGTGACCCTTTACAGAGTCCAGATAGGTGCTTTCTCCACAAGCGAGAACGCCGAAAACGCCGCTCAGGCAGCCATCGCGAAAGGCGTGGGCGCAGCGGTCATGAGCCCCGACCCCCTCTATAAGGTATACTGCGGAATCACCGGCTCGAAAGAAGCAGCGAATAAACTGGCTCAGACTGCCCAGCCAAAGCTGGCAGGTAGCGTAGTAGCCAAAGACGACAACCTCTACGTGGCAACGACCGAAGTCGCGTCCAGGTCATTCACGATAACCGGGCCTACGGCACAAGTGGAGGCGATCCAGAACGCCTTCGTCAAAGCCGACACTGCCGTCCAGTCTCTCCTTGCTTTCTGGGATGCCCAGTACCTCGGCAAAGAAAACCAGGTCCAGATCTCTTCCATGGAATCCGAGCTTTCTGCTTTGAAGACGGAGCTCGAGGGTATAACTCCTGACGCCGGCGTGAAAGCGGCCCACTCCGGGGCGCTTAGGATCATCTCGGATCTCGTGGCGGCAGCTCAGGCGGCCAAGGAAGCAGCCGGTGGCGACAGCAGCAAGGTCGCGCTTGGCACGAGCACATTCGTGAAGTCCATCGATTCCTATATTCAAGAGCTTAAGAACCTGAGCCCCTAGGACAGAATCTTAGAGAGGCGGTCAAAGCGCCTCCACCGATTATTGCGCCGCAGAACGCATGCATGTTAAGATTCTGTGGTGTCAGTAGTAATGGTGGAGGTGCCGTTTTTGGCTAACATAAAGTCCAGCGAGAAAGACATCAAGAGATCGGAGATCCGTCGCCGCCGCAATCAGGCGATTAAGTCCGAGGTTAGAACCCACATTCGCCGCTTCAGACAAGCTGCCGCTTCGGAGAACGAAGCCGAGAAGGTCCGGCTCTTCCGTATTGCCCAGAGGGCTATCGACAGGGCGGTAAGCAAGGGAGTACTTAAGGCCAACACCGGGTCAAGGTACAAGTCCAGGCTCGCCACGCTCATCTAGCGCGTCCCTAGCCTCTTTATCCGGGATAGTATTAGGAAGGTAGACCGCGCCTGCGGTCTATTGTCCTTTGCAGATGCCCGTAAGCAGGTAGTCTACAGCGCGTTCGGCGTCCATTACGCCCGTTTTCATGCCTTCGTCAACTGTGAGGAGCAGCCTGAGGGCCTTCTCCAGATCGCGGAAGCTCCACGACCGGGACTGCTGCAGGGCTTTCTTCGCCACGTAAGGATGGACTCCCAACACCTGGGGCAGAGATGCCTGGGACACACCCGATTGTGAAGCTTCCTTGACCCTCCACATGAGGGCGAAGTGAGAGGCAAGGATCGAGATGACCAGAACAGCGCTGGTTGAACGGCTCTGTAGGTCCTGGTACTCAGAAGCGGCCTTCGCCAAGTTTCTCTGAGCCACCGCGTCCACAAAACCAAATGCGGTCTTCTCCGGGTCTTGCGAGGCGCACACGAGGACGACATGCGGGCTCACCGGCCTCGGTCTGTTTGAGGTCCCGCCGTCTCCGGGACCCATGTACAGGATGATCTTCGTCACTTCCTGCTCAAGCCTATCCATGCTCCGTCCGGCGATGTTCACGAGAAGTTCGGCCCCCTCGGGGGATATCTTGAGCTGCTCCTTGAGGAGCAAAGACTCTACCCACCGGACCGCTTCCTGGAAGGACGGCGTGGCGGCGTTCACCACGAGTCCCCCCAGCCTGTCCCAAGCTTCCAGGAAAGGCTTCCGCGCCGGGTTGTCTTTGACCGGACATGACAAGACCAGGCAGTTGCCGGGGGCAACGTAGTCTATGACCGGAGCTTCCTTGCCCCCCAGCAGCGCCTGGGCATCCCTCACCACCCATAGGGAAGGACCGAAAAACGAGGGCTGAACAAGGTTATCTCTAAGGACATCCCAGGTAGTTTCCTCGCCGGAAAGGTTCTCGGCGCCGCTTGGGTAGAGCTTGGAAAGCAGCTCAATGACCTTCCGGTGCCAGTAGACCTCCTCGCCCACGATCAAGTACCCCGCAGCCGTCCTCTCCAAAGACCCGAGGTCACCCGAGGCTATTAGAGTGGATGCGTCAGTAGGCTTCATCGCTTCCCCCTACCTTGTGGGCGGCGGGTAGGACGGCTGGTAGGTGTTGCGCATGATGAACTGGCGCTCCACTTCCTCACCGTTTAGCTTCTTCACTCTGTATGTCTCAACCAAGAGGCCCGGCCGCTTCCCCGGCGACGGGTACTCAGCCAACGTAACGGGCGCAATCTCGTACGTGTAACCGTCCGGTATGCCGAAAACCCTTATGGTCACCCTGCCGTCTTCGACCCACGCGCCAAAAACCACCTTTTCCTGAGTGTTGTTCTTGATTTTGAGGTCCAGGTAGTCCCACGCTACCGCTGCGTCCCATCCGGGAGGCACGTAGTCTACTGGGATTCCGTGAGCCGTAACGTACGGGAAGTCCAGACCGGCAAGACAAGCCGCGTCAAAGAGCGTGGTAGTCACCTGGCAGATCCCGCCTGCAAGGCCGGGCTCCAAGTGGTCTCCTACCACGACGTTGGCGTAGCGGTACCCCTTGGCCACAGTCCTCTCTCCCGCTTCGCGGTTGAAGCTGTAAACATCTCCCGGGTTCAACACTTTGCCGTGGACCGCTTGAGCAGCCAAAGCAAGGTTTACGTTCCTGTCCGTATCCTCAATGTCATACTCCGTGGAGAACTCACTGATGAGCGACAAGGCAGGCAGCTCTTGACCTTCAGGCGGCGCCACGGGGGTGTACGCAACCTCGACGCAGGTACCCTCGATCTCCTTGAGGGCCTGAGCCACGTCTTCCCTCTTCACAACCTGTCCTTCAGTCGGGGGAACTACGACAAGGTCCCGCTCCACGAACTCGTACCGTGAGCCCTGGGGCTCGGCGGAAAGCGCGGTCGCGATTTCACCGAGGATGTCTCTCGACTCCGGCAAATCCACCGTGACCGGAGAGGCCATCACCGTCTTCGCTCCACGTTTGGAGAGAAATGAGGGCCAGAGACGCGGGGCCGAAGATACGTATTCGTCGAGAGATCTGAGAACGCGGTACTCGTCGATAATAAGGCCGATCTCCTCCGGCTTTACCTCGTAGGTCCTGCTGCCCGCAGTGAAAACAATGGGACCTTCCCTAAGCTCCTGGATTCTCTCTAGGAGCGCCTCCTCGGCCGCGCTGCGTGAGAGCCCGCCCAAGGACACCCCCATGGCCCACACGTTTCCCGACACTACCTCGTGCCGGAAAAGCAGCGCCGATATCACAAAAAGCCCCAGCAAAACCGCGGCTAGCACGGGTACGCTGAGCTTGTCCTTCTTTTTTCTATAAGCTGCCATTGGTTCCTCACTCCGGTCCGCCACATGCGGTTTCTAGGTGGCTTCATTCAGGTTTTCTCCCTGATAAGCCGCTTCTCCTACTCTATCCCTGCCTGTCCGCACAAGAATGTACTCGTCATTACCCGTCCGAAAGCCGCTCTCACCGTCACGGCACCTGTTTCGTCCAACCGTAGCATCTTTCCCCCTTTATTGGCCGCTTCCTCTACAAGTTTCGACGGATGACCGTAGGAATTTGGTCCAACCGATATTATGGAGATTACCTCCATCGCTTGTCCGCCCTCAAAGAGAGTTCCCTTGGTCCGCGAGTATAGCTCCTCAACGTAGGCATCCGGACTTCCGTGGTGCGGCACCTTCACGACCCTCTGAGGCAGGCCTGACCCGCCCAACAGCACCGTCCTGTAGGTCTCCATGGCCGCAGAGATAGAAGACGCAGGTGAATCTCCCCAGAACTCTACTTCCATATTGCCCAGATTTAGGATGAAAGCTACGCTGGAGTCGTTTTCTGGCTCTGCATCCCCGTAGCTCCCCTGCTCGGGGAGTAGGACATCGAGCGACACGCCGTTCCACAGGTACCGGCGACCGGCACGCAGCTCAACTACCTGCGGCATACGGCCTTCGGGCAGGTTATGGGACCCTGCGATCATGGCTTCTGCGTCTTCTCGAAAGCCGGGAGCCACGGCGACAAGTCCTACCGTAACCTCCGAGCAAAGCACCGGGAGCCCTCCGACGTGGTCTGCGTGGAGATGGGAGATGACACAGAGGTCGATGCGGTGCAGCCCTTTGGCCCTGAGGTAAGGCAACACATGCCGCTCGAAAGCCGAGGCCGTGCTCGTGTCGACCATCATCACGGCGGCGCCGC
The DNA here is from genome assembly GCA_012842425.1 of Candidatus Fermentithermobacillaceae bacterium. Classification (GTDB taxonomy): domain Bacteria; phylum Bacillota; class Sulfobacillia; order Fermentithermobacillales; family Fermentithermobacillaceae; genus UBA3951. The sequence goes on from DUSU01000095.1 coordinate 25,236, forward strand.
ACCTGACTACGGCGCAGTCCCCCTGCCCCACGTATAAGAACGTGACTTCCGGAAGAACGGCATAGACCCTTAAGAACGACAGTATGAGCAGGATCGCTGTCGAGCCCAGCACAACCACCCTTTGGACCACCCTCCTCAGGCGGGTTAGGCGGAAAAAAACCGCTGCTTCCTCGCCAACATGTACCCGCCGGTGGATTGCCTCTAACGTTAACGGCGCCGCCAAGAGCGCCCAGCACGCCGCGATTTCCAACACGCCCGGTGAAGGCAAGGTGACGCTTGCCATTGGCGCAGATGCAGCGACTCGCGAGATAGCCCTCACGCCCCGGAGGAATATGTGAGGGACCCAACCGAAGAGCGCTCCCAACGGGGGGATGAAGGCCGTGACCGCCGCCACCGGAAGCATGAAAGCGGCAAGGCTCCCCCATATACCGCTCAGGAAGAACGACACAATAGAGACCTCATCAAAGCAAAAGGCCATCACCGGGAGAAGTACCAGGCACATAGTCAGAGGGCGGAGCAGCCGAGTTGCCGCTCGTCGCGCCATGGCTCCAAGGCGAAAGATGAGGTGGCCTATCTCTACACCGTCCGCGAACTTAAGCACGTGCCCGAACGCCTCGGTGTAGACCCAACCTAGCCACGCCCCCAGGGCACCGGCGAAGCTCAACAGGAAACCCGTGTTCGTAAATGGGAACGGGACAGCCAAGGCGACAACCAGCGCAGACGCTCCCAGCCCGGCCAGAGGGTGATACCTGCGCCTGAGAGCCGGGGCAAAAGTCCTCAGGGAGCCGCTAACAAAAGCCCGGAGGACTCCCGCAGGCCATCCCGAAAGGCACCCGTAGCAAAACGCAACCAGAACGGCCGTCATCCTTGAGAGAGTGTGGCGCTTGGTGAGGCGTCGCAAGTTCCTCTCAATCAGGCCGAAAAAGAGGTCCACGTGGAACCCGCATATCCCCACAAAGCGATAGAAGCCGGACCTCTTGAAATCGCGAGAATCCTCGGGGGTTAGCTCCCCCCTGTCGCCGAGGAAGACGGCTTTTAGCAGAGCGGCGTCCTCGCCGGGGAAGGTCGAGTCGATGGCGCCGGCCATGCGGGTCTTAAGCGCCGCCAGCACCTTTACCGCAAGGGGTAACCACCCTGCCGACCCTCCTGTCGGCGCCTCTGCCCACCCCTCTGTCAACCTTGAGACCCGCTCAATCCCGGCAAGGGCAACAACTCGTTCTCCCAGGAGATAGCGCCGGTAGTCAAACCCCCCCGGGTTCATGGCTGGCGACGGGACCTCAATCGAAGCGCGGCACAGAACCGGGACGCCGGGGATGAGCTCCGAGACATCCCGAGAATGAGCCGAAGCCTGCACGCCAAACGAGCCGGCTCCGCCGAAGTCCGGCGAATACGCAAGCGCCCTGAAAGAATACCTGTGCCCGTACGGTTCAGGATGCGGCTCTTCCAGCGGGATGATGAAGTGGGCTGAGCTGCCGGACCGGGCCATCTCCCGGGCCGCACTGAGGCGCCCATCCCACATGAAACCCCGGGATATCCCGATGATGAGACAGGCAGCGCAGAGCACAAGAGGAGTTACCGCGCAAAGGTGTCTGCGAAGCGTTCGCCTGCCGGAACCGTAGGGCCGAACTCCGTCGATAAATCGCAGGAACCTCAAGATCAGGATCACAACCAGGGTCGCAGAAGCCAAAGCCCCTGCCGCCGCCACGCACTTAAGCGCCGCGCGGGGGTAAGTAGCTCCGGCGAGGGCCAATAATCCGGGAAGGAGCAGGGGAACCTTGTGGCTTAGTCCTCTGGGGTAACGGTTCTTAGGATAAGCAGAAAGCGACGGCATGGGTCATCATTCCACACCGTCGCTCCCAAATCCTTCCACTAGGGCTACCTCAAGTAGCCTCCTTACGCCTCATTCGCTCCTTAGCGCCTCCACAGGCGCCAATCTAGACGCGCGATACGCCGGATAGACTCCGAACACAAACCCGACCAGCACCGCGAAGCCGAAAGCAACGCCGATGGACGTGGGGGACACGGAAGTCCGGGCCCCCATCTTCCCAACCATTCTAGAGGCAAATATGCCGAGCAAGACTCCGGCAACTCCGCCCAAGGAACACAGCATGGCACTCTCGAACAAGAACTGAAGCATCACGTGGAACCGCTTCGCGCCTACTGCCATCCGAAGCCCTATCTCCCTCGTGCGCTCCGCAACTGCGACCAGCATGATGTTCATGACACCGATACCGCCGACCAAGAGTGACACTCCGGCGATGGCTCCGAGCATCAAGGTCATCGTCCTGGTGGACTCCTGGAGCTGGTCGAGCATCTCTTGCTGGGTCCACACATAGACGGCATTCTCACCGTACTTCGACTCGAAGATACGCTCCACCGTGACCTTGACGACCGGGACGGTATTCTTGTTGGTCGCCTTCATGAAAACTTCGTCAACCCTGTTGGTGCCCCGTCCGCGCTGGGCTACCGTGAGGGGGACGAGGATCATGTGGTCTACGCCTTCCCCCAGGTTCTGGCCCTTTTCCTCCATGACGCCGATTATCTGAAATGGCCTCTGGTCCATGTAGATGGTCTTCCCCACGGGGTTTCTGCCTGCAAAGAGGTCTTGCACCACCTGCCAGCCCAACACGCACACGGGACGGGCTATCTCCATTTCAACGTCTGTGAAGAACCTGCCTATGTACACCTCGTGTTCCCGGATCTTCGGGAATATGGGTGTGACACCCATGGTGGGTGCCCAGCGCTGTTTCCCCTCGTAAGTGATCTGAGCACCCCAGCTCACCGTAGGCATTACCATTTCCATATCGGGGACGCGTTCTTTGAGGTTGTTGACCTGCTCAATGGTGAGCCGCGCATCCCATCTCTGCATGTACATCCTGAGGATGTTGGTGCCTATGCTCTCGAAGTTCTCGATAACGTCGCGCCTTGCGCCTTCGCCGATGGAAACCAGGGCTATAACCGACGCGACGCCTATGATGACTCCCAGCATCGTGAGGGCCGACCGCATCTTATTGCCCGTAAGTCCCCTCACGGATACCTTCAAAACATCTGCCGTGCGCACCCCTATCCCTCCTTTCCGGACTGGCCCATCTTAGTACTTTCGTATGACCATCCCGGGCCGTCCTCCCATGGAGGGATCGTTGGGGTCCTTGGTCATCCCGACCACGACTTCCTGGCCTTCGGTAAGTCCACTGATAATCTCGGCAAACATGTCGTTCATGGCTCCAACTTCTACAGGCACAGGAGTCCTCTCGTTTTCGCCTGTCTTCAGGTCAACAAACCAGTTGTTATCTTCTTTGTACAGAGCCTCCACCGGACACAGGAGAACTCCTTCCTTCTTGGACACGAAGATCCGCGCCTCGCCGCCCATTCCGGGCCGCAGGAAGCCGGGATTCTGGACCGACAAGGTGATGTTGAACGAGGAGTAACCGTCTCTCAGGTCGCCGCTGGCGCCGATCTTGCTGACAACGGCGGGGACCGACTGCTGTCCTTCCCGACCCCAGACCATGACCTGGGCTTCCTGCCCTTCCTGGATCTTGGGGACATCTATCTCGTCGACCCTGAGCATAAGGTTCATCTCTTGGAAGTTGGCCACCCGAGTTACCCTGGTCCCTTTGCTGACGCTCTGACCCACGGTTATGTTCTGCTCATAGGCCACTCCGTCCATGGGGCAGATAACGCTCAGGTTGGAAAGCATGGCCTTCTTATCTTCCAGTTCCGCCAATTTCTCCTTGAACTTAAGCTGGAGGGTCATCGCCTGGAACAGCGCCTCTCCGGGCTCGAGCTCCAGTATGGGCTCTCCCTCTTTGACCCACTGGCCGTCCCTCACGAAAACCGCCTTGACCTTTCCCGAGACGGACGTCGAAACCGTTTCTTGAGAGCCAAAAGCCGCGATCTTGGCCGCCGGCTGGTAGTCTATTCCCGGAGCGTCAAAGGCCACGGTGCCCTCATCGCCCACCTTGAGAAGCCCTGGGTTCCCTATCTCAACCCAGACGTTGTAGAGATAGGCCTGGTCGGCCTTGACGGGGATCGAGTCTATCTTGGTGACGGCTCCCGGCACCTGGCCCTCAAATCTCTTGGGCATGAAGGCAGCCGGAGTGCCGACCTGGAGGGCGTTATACACGAACTCAGGCACCTGCAGTTTGATGACCAAGCGCCTGTCGTCGACAACCTTGCACACGTCGCCCTGGGCGGTGGAACCGGCGTCCAGTGCTAGCCCCGAGATAGTGCCGGTCGCCGGGCTCCTTAGGATCAGGGCCGAAGCCGGGTCGACATTCTCAACCTGATCCGGCGAGACGCCGAACTGGCGCGCCAGCTTCAGCCTCTCACCCTCAACCTCGAGCTCAAGGGACCGGATGGATACCGATAGCGTGCCCGGGTCTATGGTAGCAAGCACCTGTCCCTTGAATACGGGGTCGCCCGCCTGGAAGAACACTTCCTTCACGACGCCTTCGGCACTGGTAACTACATCCCGCTCTTCTTTGGCCGTGAGCGTCCCCCAGCCCCACACAACAACTTCTATGTCGCCCATGGTCACCGGCTTGGTCGCCATTACGAGCTTGGCTTCGCCTTCGCTCACCATCGCTTTGACGCCCCAGTACCCGAGCCCGACTATGGCCAGGACTATGACAGTGATCACTGCCCATCTCACCGGAAATCGCTGCATGCTGTCTCCTCCCCGAAATTAGGCCGAACTTCCTCAAGTTCCGTACTTGTATGTACTTACGAAAATGCCTCCGGATCCTCCCGTTCTAGACGTACAGGATCCACAAATGTTCCAGTGTTAACATTCATACCGTTCGCTATAGGAAAGAGGCAAGATCCAAGGCCCGGGAGGGAGTCTCCCGGGCCTTGCGTATGCGTCAAAGCGATGTTCTTAATAATCCATATCCGGGCTAGGCGGATACGGCGGGTTCTTCTCCTTCTCGGGCTTCTCGGCGATCAGGCAGTCGGTGGTGAGCACCATGGACGCCACCGAAGCGGCGTTCTCCAGAGCGGAGCGGACGACCTTCAGGGGGTCGACAACGCCGTTCTTCGCGAGGTCAATGAACTCACCAGAGACGACCTCAAGGCCCCAGCCCTTCTTGCCGGAAGCTTTCACCTTCTCGACAACAACGGAACCCTCAAGACCGGCGTTGTTCGCGATCTGCTTGAGCGGCTCCTCAAGGGCTCTCTTCACGATCTGAGCGCCCACCTTCTCGTCGCCGGTGAGGTCGAGCTCGTCGATAACGGGAGCGACGTTGATAAAGATGGTGCCGCCGCCAGGGATCATGCCTTCCTCAACACCGGCCCTTGTGGCCGAGAGGGCGTCCTCAAAGCGGTGCTTCTTCTCTTTGAGCTCGGTCTCGGAAGCGGCGCCGACCTTGATGACGGCGACTCCGCCGGCAAGCTTGGCGAGCCTTTCCTGGAGCTTCTCACGGTCGTAATCGGAATCGGTTTCTTCGAGCTCCTTGCGGATCTGGTTAATGCGGGCCTCGATATCCTCCTTGGAGCCCTTACCTTCGACGATAGTGGTCTTCTCCTTGGCGACCTTGACCCTGGCGCACTGGCCAAGCATATCGAGCTCTACGTTCTCCAGCTTCACGCCGAGGTCTTCCGAGATGAACCGTCCGCCGGTCAGGACCGCGATGTCGCCCAGCATGGCCTTGCGCCTGTCTCCGAATCCGGGAGCCTTGACTGCGCAGACACTCAAAGTGCCGCGGATCTTGTTAAGGACGAGAGTTGCAAGCGCCTCACCCTCAAGGTCCTCGGCGATAATCAAGAGAGGCCTGCCGCTCCTCGCGACCTTCTCAAGAAGGGGCAGGATGTCGGCGACCGCAGAGATCTTCTTCTCGTAGATGAGGATGTAGGGGTCGTTGAGCTCGGCCACCATGGCCTCGGTATTGGTGACAAAATACCCCGAGAGGTAGCCGCGGTCGAACTCCATACCTTCAACAACTTCAACGGTGGTAGCGGTTCCCTTGGACTCCTCGATGGTAATGACTCCGTCCTTACCCACCTTATCCATGGCATCGGCTATGAGGCTGCCGATTTCCTTGTCGTTTCCTGCGTTGGCGGCTATGTTCGCAATGTCTTCCTTGCTCTCGACCGGGATGGCCATCTTTTTCATCTCTTCGACGGCCCTCGCGACAGCTTTGTCAATTCCCCTCTTCAGGAAGATGGGGTTTGCGCCTGCTGCTACGTTCTTCATGCCTTCGCGGACGATAGCATGGGCGAGAACAGTCGCGGTGGTGGTCCCGTCTCCTGCCACATCGTTGGTCTTGCTGGCGACCTCGCGGCAGAGCTGGGCACCCATATTTTCATAAGGATCAGAAAGCTCGATTTCCTTGGCGACGGTCACGCCGTCTTTGGTGATTACCGGAGACCCGAACTTGCGGTCCAGGACGACGTTGCGGCCCTTGGGACCCAGGGTTACTTTCACCGCGTTGGCCACGGCGGCGACTCCGGCCTCGAGGGCTTTACGCGCCTCTACATCGTACGCAATCATCTTTGCGGGCACTTCAGTTAGTCCCTCCTAGTGTGGATAGTCTTAACGGGAAACCCCTTAAGAACGGCTAGTCTTTCTGCCTGATGGCGAGAATCTCGCTTTCGCGGATGATAAGATACTCCTCGCCATCGATCTTTATCTCGCTGCCGCTGTACTTGGAGTAGACCACTCTGTCGCCAACCTTGACTTCGAGAGGAATCTTGGTCCCGTTGTCAAGGATCCGGCCGGTGCCGACGGCGATGACTTCGCCCTCTTGCGGCTTGTCTTTGGCGGTATCGGGAAGGACGATACCTCCCTTGGTCTTCTCTTCGGCCTGGATCGGCTTTACGACCACGCGGTCAGCTAGAGGCTTGAGCACCACCTAGAAAGACCCCCTTTGAAGGTATTTGTGTGATCTTTTACCCTGTTATTAGCACTCAAGAGGTGCGAGTGCTAACCGAGGGATATTATAGTGAGGCAAAAAGCGCCTTGTCAACAAGTGATTACCTGCGTGTTCAAGTGTTTATGTGGGGAAACATCCGGGGATACGCTTTCGGCTCCGGAGGCCTGCCTGGGCCGGCCCAGCCTGAGCGGGCAGCCCATCCCGGTCACTCCGCTACCAGGTAACCTGATATCCGGGCCAGGATCTTTTCGCCTATCCCCGAGACACTCAAGAGGTCCTCGATCTTCTTGAAAGGACCGCACCTTTCCCTGTAATCGATGATGGCGCGCGCCAGGACCGGCCCAATCCCCGGAAGCGACTCGAGCTCCGCTTGCGACGCGGTGTTCACGTTTAGGGGATATGTCGGTGAAGGAGTGCCTGAAGAAAGATCGGTTCCGCTTCCCCCTCCTTGACCCGGTGAAGACCCGCTTCCGGGCGGTGGAGACTCGCCTTTTCGCGGCACGATAATCCGCTGAGAATCCTTAAGGACCGCCGCCAGGTTCAGGAGGTCAAGTTCGGCGTCTTCTTCCGGCCCGGCGAGGGCGATCGCTTCGTAGACCCGCTGGCCCTCCTGCAGACGGTACACACCTGGCGACTTCACCGCCCCTCCCACGTGCACAACTAAAGTAGCGGGCTCCTCGGGAGGCTCGGGCTCTCCAGCGGGGAGTGTCTCAGGAGTCCCGGACCCTGGTACCGGACCTACGGCTTCCAGCCCGGCAGGGGCTTTGGAGGGCCTTACGCCTTGCCACCATATGGTCACGGCGCCGATGAGGAAAACGGCCGACACGATGTAGATGAGGGTATCCAGCCTACGGTGCATGATCGGATCGTATCACGGCGCACCCGGTATGGCAATGTTTTCCATCGGACATGAGAAAAAAGCGCAATCCCTGTTGTACAGCATCCTGCTCTTGCCTTGCGTGCAGGAACTGCCCGATTTCTCGGAGAAGTCCCTCCAAAAGGAGCATAAAGACATGACAGACGAAAAAGCCGGTCCGCAGGTATCCATCGTATCCGACAGCGCGTCCAGCATACCGAAAGAGCTAAGGCGCCAGTACGGCATCTCACTTGTACCGATATGGGTGCAGATAGGCAGCGAATCTCTGAAAGAAGGTGTCGACCTTACGGTCGACGAGTTCTACAAGAGGCTCGACGGACCTCACATGCCCAGCACCTCCGCCCCTCCTCCGAGCGACTTCGTGGAAGTGTACAGGCAGCTGGCTAAGAAGGTCAAGGACATCATATCGATCCACATCGCATCCACGGCCAGCGCCACGTTCTCGGTAGCCTCGTTGGCGGCGAAATCGGTCCCCGAAGCAAACATAACGGTCTATGACTCGGGGTCGGTTTCGATGGGAGTTGGCTTCCTCGTACTTGAGGCAGCCAGGTGCGCCCTGAGGGGGCTTAAGAAGGACGAGATCCTGGCCAGGCTCGACTCACTGAAATCACGCATCTTCGCTTTTGCGGCGATACCTACCCTAAAGTACCTGCGGAGAAGCGGCCGCGTGAGCCGCGGAAGGGCTGCCCTTGCGTCCCTCTTGTCAATCAAGCCCATCCTCGAGATCAAGGACGGAGTAATCGGCGTGGTAGACCAGGTCCGCACGTTTCCGAGAGCCCTAGCGAGGGTCCTGGATCTGGCCAAAGGAGTTGCGGGAAAAAGGCCTGCCGTCGTCGCCGTCATCCATGCCAATGCGCCTGACGCGGCCAACGAGTTCGCAGACCGCGTGAAGAAGCACCTTAACGTAAGAGAACTCATCGTGGAAGAGGCGGGTCCGACGCTCGCCGTGCACGGTGGTCCGGGCCTCATAGGAATAGTCCTCTATACACTGTAAACACTTCAAAGAAGACAAGGAGGCTGTCGGAGGGAATCATCCGTTGGCGGATGACAAAGGAAGCCTAAACTCGCTTTGCGAGATTATTGCCCTTTTCACCTTTTACAGAGATGAAGCGGAACGCTGTCGGGAATCCGGCGCGTATTTGGCAAGCTGCGTACTTCTGGCATCGGCGCTGGAAGCCGCCCTCCTAGCCATGGCAGAGTGTTTCGCCCGAGAAGTCTCCGAGTTCACGCGAAGGTCCCGGGCCAAAGAACTGTCGAGGCCCCGAAAGGAATGGGGACTATCCCAGCTGCTCCTTATCGCCCGCAACCTCGATTGGCTTCCCTCAAGCCACAGAGAAATAGAGAGCCTGGATCCCCACGATGCCAAGGTCGGCGACTACATCGAAGTGGTAAGGGTCATCCGGAATCTCATTCATCCGGGGATCTACCTCCGCGAATATCCCGGTGAGGCAATCACCGAAAAACACCTGGACATATCCTACAGAGTCCTGGAGATCGCCTGCGAGTGCCTCTCGGGCAAACTTGATAGCGCCATCCAAGCCGGAAAGGCCGGCGCAAAGAAGCGCTCTCGAAAGGGAAACTCAAACCGACGTCCCCTATAATGGCATGACCCGGAGCCCAATTCTCAATACTAGACGTGAACGGGAAGCAGACTTGTGATCCATTGCCAGCATAAACTTCGCTCGAAAGAAGGGATCAAGGCGTGGGACAGACCTTGTACGCCGGGCTCCTTGCCGGCCTTGTGGCGGGATTGGTATCAGGAATAATGCTGCAGCTTATGTGGGTTCTCACACCGCTCAGTCTCCTCCTTTCCCTACCGCCGAATCCGTCTACCGGGTGGATTCCCCACCTGATCATCTCCCTCATATTTGGCATAGTCTTTGCCTTCGTCGCCGAAGCGTTCCTCCCCGGGCGGAGCGGCGCGGTGGCGGGCGGCCTCATAACTGGCCTCCTCGCGTGGATTGTAGGACCCCTCACCCTGGTCCCTCTCTGGATCGGTCTTCCTCCGCAGTACACCCTCGCGTCGAGGTGGCTTAAGGTACTGGCCGCGTACTTGGCTTACGGACTTGTCCTCGGCGAGGTTTTTCACGCGTTCCGCGAGAGAATCCCTGAAAGGCGGCGAGCAGAATGACCAAGAGGCTGTTCTTGTTCCTACTTCTTGCGCTCTTTGTCGCGGTCTCCATCGTGACGCTGAAGGTCACTCCGCTGCAAGCAGAAGAGACGGTTGAGGTGATGCTCCCGGGAGGCTACAGGATCGAACCCGTAGTGACCGGGCTGACTTTCCCCACGTCAATCGCCTGGGATGACCAGGGAAGGATGCACGTCCTGGAAGCGGGATACGCATACGGCCCCAAGGAAGTCGGGCCGGGCAGGGTGCTAAGGATCGAGGGCGGGGTCCCGACTACCGTCGTGGACGGCCTCAATTCTCCCGCCACAGATATCAAGTTCAAGGAAGGTGAGATGTACATCGCCCACAGAGGCACTCTCTCAGTGATGAGAGACGGAGGTCGCGTCGACCTCATCACAGGACTGCCTTCCGGAGACCACTACACCGGCGAAATCGCCTTTGACGATGAAGGATGGGTCTACATAGGCAACGGGACCGTGACAAACTCCGGAGTCGTCGGCGACGACAACTTCCGGTTCGGCTGGGCGGCGGAAAACCCCAACCTACACGATGTGCCTGCCAAGGACATAAGACTCGCAGGCCACAACTACGAGTCGCTGGACCTCAGGACGCCCAACCCGGCCGACAAAACGGTCACAGGCGGGTTTTCACCGTTCGGGACCCCTACGGCGCCCGGACAGGTCATTCCAGGCAACCTGAAGGCAAGCGGCGTTATCCTCCGGGTGAGGACGGATGGAAGCAACCCCGAAGTTTACGCGTGGGGGCTCAGAAATCCGTTCGGCCTGCGTTTCGACCCATCGGGAAGGCTCATCGCCGTTGACCAAGGCTATGACGACCGGGGAGTAAGGCCGGTTGCCAACGCCCCCGACCCGGTGTACGAGATCGTCCAGGACGGATGGTACGGATGGCCCGACTACGTTGCGGGCATCCCCATTACCGACATGGGGTTCAGGTCTTCAAACCAAGATGCGGCGCCGGCCTTCCTCATGGCGGAACATCCGCCGCTGCAGCAGCCGATTGCCACTCTGAGCCCTCACACTGCGGCAATGAAGTTCGACTTCGCCCCGAGAGGGTTTGACGGTGAAGGCAAGATGTTCATCGCCGCTTTCGGCGCCGGAGATCCGGCCACCGGCGTAGTGGGCGAGATAACGGGCAGCAAGGTCGTGACGCTCGACCTGGCTACCGGCAAGGTGGAAGACTTCGCTTACAACCGCAGCCGTAAGCCCGCGGGCCGTAACCTCTCCGGGCTGAACCATCCCGTGGACGTGAAATTCGGACCCGACGGCAGCATGTACATCGTAGACTTTGGAGTGTTCGAGATAAACGGGCAAGTACCGAACGCCGTGCCGGGAACGGGCGTCATCTGGAGGGTGTTCAGGCAGAGGTCCGAGTACGCCGAGTTCTTGAGCGAAACCATGAAGAAACTCGAGTCGGCCCCTCCCTGGAACCCTGACTACGAACCGCTCAGGGCACAGGTTGAGGAGTGGGTTAAGTCCCAGCCGACCCAATGGGGAGTGTATTTCAAGGACCTCACCTCGGGGAAAACCTTCGGCGTGAATGAAAAACTCCCAGTACCTGCTGCCAGCACGGTGAAGGTAGCAGTAGTCCTTTTCGCCAGTAACTTGGTAAGTCAGGGCAAACTGTCGTGGGATGAGAGGCTCACCTATTACGCCGACCGCGACTGGCGCAGCGGGGCCGGCACCATGCAGTACACGGCCAAAGACGGAGACTCTTTTACAATCCGGGAACTCTGCGAGAAGGCAATCCGGGACAGCGACAACGTGGCATGGAAGATGCTCGAACGGAGGCTCGGCAAGGAAAACCTCATCTCGTTCATGTGGGGTCTTGGCGGCAAGAATGTCTACCCCGGCGGGCAGAACATTTCCACCGCCAAGGATAACGCCGTATACATGGAGGCAGCCCTGAACTTCGCAAAGGAGAGCCCTGAAGGCGGCAAGCTCATATTCGACTTGGCCAATACGGTATGGAACACCGGGCTCAACCGGTACATCGATGAAGTCGTGGTTGCCCACAAAGAAGGCGACATAACCGGCGTAGCCGACGACGTGGGGATCATCTATGCCAAGCATCCGTACATCCTCTCCATCATGTCGCAAGGACATGACGACGTAGAAGCCGGGTTTGAACTCATCGGACAGCTTTCCAGGATGGTCTACGATTACCAGGTCGGACTCGAGAAATGAGCCAGCCGAAAAAGCGAGCCCGGGGCGATGCCTATCTGGACAAACGATTCCGCCTGGAGGAACAACCAGAGCCGGAGAGATGACTCTGCCTTCAGAAATAATCAGGGGGTGCGAGCTTAGCAGCGGACCACCCCGGCCTGTTTGGTTGACCCGCTCATAGCTTAAGGATAGCATGATTATGATTGGGATTGGGTGGAGGAGGGGCCGGGACCCCTCTTTGTGCCGTATGTACGATGTTGGGAGGGGTTTAGTTGCAGCCAAAAATAGTAGCGGCGGTTACTTTCCTCATCGCATACGCGATGCTCATCCTCGGAAAGATTCATCCCCCTTATGTAGTCTGGAGCGGGTCGATACTACTCCTGGCCCTCAAGGTTATAACGCCCGCACAAGCGATAAGCAGCATCAACCTCAATGTGATCGGGATATTCATTGGGATGATGATCCTCTCCGATTTCTTTATCCACTCTCAGGTACCTGCTTACCTGAGTTGTATGATTGTTAACCCCAAACGCTCGGTCGCGGGAGCCGTGCTGGGGGTCTGCATCCTTGCCGGCGCAGTCTCGGCGGTCGTTGACAACGTAGCCACGGTGCTCATGATCGCCCCCATTGCGCTGGAGATCTCGAGAAGGCTCAAGATCTCGCCCGTCCCCTTCATAGTAGGCATCGCTGTATCGGCGAACCTCCAGGGAGCCGCGACACTGGTTGGAGACTCGACCTCTATTCTTCTGGCCAGTGCGGCCAAGATGTCATTTGCCGACTTCTTCTGGATGAAGGGACGGCCGGGCATCTGCTTCTCAGTACAGCTCGGGGCCATAGCTTCCTTCTACGTCCTATGCCTCGTTTTCAGGCAGTACAAGGGCAGGTGCGTGAACATCGGGACCGTCAGAGTTACATCATGGGTCCCAACGATACTGATGGTCCTTATGATGATCACCATGGCGGCATCCAGCTTCATACCAGACCGCCCTGACTGGACCATCGGAGCCATCGCTCTGGCGTACGCGGCCATCGCGCTCACCTGGAACATGTTCACGGGATACAAGCCTCTGGACCTCGCGCGCGATCTGGACTGGGCCACCGTCTTCTTGCTGGGAGGTCTCTTCATCCTGATCGGAAGCCTCACAACCACCGGTCTGGTAGGCGACATCGCCTCCCTCATATCCGGCTGGACCAAAGGAAACGCTTTCGTCGCCTACAACGTGATCGTATGGATGTCCGTGCTTGTATCGGCGTTCGTCGACAACATCCCGTACACCATGGCCATGCTGCCGGTAGCCCAGCTGGTCTCGACCGGCATCGGCACGTCGCCTTATGTGATGATGTTCGGGCTGCTCCTCGGCACCACCCTCGGCGGCAACATAACTCCCATCGGCGCGTCGGCCAACGTGGTCGCCGTATCGCTCCTCAGGAAAAACGGCCACAAGGTTACCTTCGGCGACTTCGTCCGTATTGGACTCCCGTTCACGGTGGCAGCCGTGTTGGTCGGCTCCTTGTTCAACTGGGTGGTGTGGAGATAGCCGGCCGCTAATAGACCGGTATCTGGCCGAGAACCGGTCGATGTCCGGCTACTAACGTTCCGCCAGCTCACACCGTCACGGGGTTCAGGGGCTCTTGACCGGATAGCAACCGGACGAGGTTCTCTGCCGCCATGACGGCCATCTTGGTGCGAGTCGCTATGCTCGCGCTTCCTATATGAGGGAGCAGCACGACATTGTCGAGCTCAAGCAGCGGACTATCCTGAGGCAAGGGCTCGGTTTCGAAAACATCGAGACCTGCCGCAAAGATCCTCTTCTCGCGCAGGGTTTCAATGAGTTCTTGTTCGCGGACGACGGCTCCCCGCGACGTATTGACCAAGACCGCAGTGGGCTTCATGAGAGAAAGCTCTCGCCGACCTATCATCCCGCGGGTCCTATCGGTGAGGGGCACGTGGATGGAGACAAAGTCAGATTCCTTGAGGAGGCCGTCCAGATCGCACCTTTCGACCCCCAGGCCGGCCTCGAGGTCCGGATGAGGCCTGTCGGACGTGTATAGCACCCGCATTGAGAAACCGCGAGCCCGCCTGGCCACCGCTTGCCCAATCCTACCCAGGCCGATGATCCCCAAGGTCTTTCCGTAGAGATCGACTCCGGTGAGGAGCATCGGAGACCAAGTCTTCCACTTGCCTTCCCGCAAGAACCTCTCTGCCTCGGTCACTCGCCTCGCGGCGGCCATCATCAGGGAGAAGGCAAGATCTGCGGTGGTCTCGGTCAGGACTCCGGGTGTGTTGGTGACCGTAATGCCCCTTCGCATGCACGCTGCCACATCGATGTTGTCATAGCCCACTGCCATATTGGCCACGACTTTGAGTCTGGGCGCGCGGTCCAGAAGTCTTTCGTCAATCCGTTCGGTCAGCAGGCTGAAGAGGCCATCTACATCCCCGACCTCGGCCTCAAGGACATCCCTGGGAACCGCTTCGTCCTCCCTATCCCAGATGCGGTACTCGCACCGCCCGGCAATTATGTCCATGGCCTCTTTGGGAATCCTTCGCGTTATGTAAACTTTAGGTTTCATTCAAATCACCTCTCGCTGCAAGCATTGTACCAATCTTTCGGAGGTTAAGCGGACTCTCATAACGAAGTGAGAACCTGATGACATGGACGGGAGGGGTTCACTTGACAGACACTGCCCTACTGAAAAAGCGGGTATGTGAGGAGATCGATAAACGTAAGGATGAGATAATCCAGATAGGCAATGACATTTTCGCCCATCCTGAGCTCGGATACAAAGAGTTCAGGACCAGCGAGCTGGTCGGAAAGGTTTTCAAGAAGATGGGGCTCTCCTTCCAGGACGGGCTCGCGATAACCGGCAAGAAGGCCCGCATCCCCGGGAAAGACCACAAACTGAACGTCTGCATCATGGGCGAACTCGACTCAGTCTTGTGCCCCGATCACCCCCACGCCGACCCGGAGACCGGCGCTGCCCATTCCTGCGGGCACAACGGCCAGATCGCGGCCATGCTCGGGGCCGGATTTGGGCTGGTTTTCTCCGGAGTCATGTCCGAGCTAGACGGCGATGTGACCCTCTTGGCGGTACCGGCGGAAGAGTATGTTGAGATCGAATACCGTGACGCATTGCGGCGCGAAGGAAAGATCAAGTTCCTGGGCGGCAAGCAAGAAATGATAGCCATCGGAGCGATGGACGACATCGACATCTCGATGCTCACCCACCTCTCCGCGTTTGATGATCCGACCACGAAGGCCAGGTGCGGCGGCACCAACAACGGGTTTATCGGAAAGAATATCTTCTTCAAAGGTAAAGAAGCCCATGCCGGCGGAGCGCCTGAGAAAGGCGTCAACGCCCTCAAGGCAGCCATGCTCAGTCTTACCGCTATCGACATGCAGCGTGAGACTTTCCGTGAGGCAGACACCATCAGGATCCACCCCATAATCACCAAAGGCGGCGACCTTGTGAACATAGTGCCGGCCGACGTGCGCGTGGAGACCTACGTAAGGGGTAAGACCGTGCCTGCCATCCTGGAAGCCTGCAAGAAGGTCGACAGGTGCCTCCGGGCAGGAGCCCTCGCGTTCGGCGCCGAGGTAGAGATCCGCACGTTGCCCGGATATCTGCCCAACATCAACAGTCCGGACCTTGTGGAAATCCATAGGAAGAACCTCGTGAGCCTTGTCGGCGAAGATTCCGTGAAGGTCTCGGAACACCATTCCACGGGCTCCACCGACATGGGCGACATCAGCGCCATAATGCCTTCCATCCACCCCTACGGTGGAGGCGTGGTCGGAAACGCACACACGAAGGACTACGAGGTCGTCGACCCGTACGTTGCCTACGTCCTCCCGGCTAAAGCCATGGCGATGACGGCCGTTGACCTCCTGGCCAACGGCGCGGCCGAAGGGCTCAGGATCAAGAACGCCTACAAACCCCTCTACACCAAGGAGACCTACCTCAAGATGTGGGAAGAGGCAGTGAGCGGGGAGTAACTGTCCGGGTGTGCTTTCACGGACCGGCAGCTTTCAGGCGGCCGGGAGTAGGCCGAGGCAAGAAAGAAGAATAAGAAGAGGAAAAAGAACAGAGCCCGCCTCAGAGACGGGCTCTGTTCTGGCCTATGCGTCTTATCTCTTGCCTCGCTGTCTACTTTCCCGGCTTGGCTCCTAATATTGCAGGCCTCTTTCCACCGCTCCGTTCCCTATGTTGTTATTCCTTGGTGAAGTACCTCTTCAGGAGTCCGGCAAGCGCCCGGGCGTGCCTGGCCTCATCGCGCGAGGTCTCGTCGAAGTAATCGTGGGCGGCGTCTATGCCAAGTTCCTTCGCCTTCGTAGCGGCTTCCTTCTTGGCCTTGTTCGACATCTGCTCTCCGGCCAGCATCTTCTTCAGGTTCTCTTCGGTTGACTCAGAGATCTGTCCGGTGAGTTCGGCGTAACCTGCAGCGTGAGCCGCTTCCTCATTGGCGATCCTCACGAGCACCTCGCCTATCTCGGGATATCCCTCACGATAGGCCTGCCTGGCCATTGCGAGGTAGAGACCGACTTCCATTGTCTCGCCGGCAAAGTTCTTCCCCGCCATCTCCTCAACTTCGGTGCCTTTGCATACTCCGAGTTTGACTTCATTGATAAGGTCCAGGTTCACTTGTTATTCCTCCCGTTCTTCATTCTGGAGTGTTTGCGCCCGTTCCCGACAGTCATTGCAATATCCGTAGAAGCAGCAGTCCATCGCTAGGATATCCCAGCTCGTCGTCGCCGAACCTTTGCTTAGTAGCTCGTGGAGGAGGGGCTCCAGTGCGCCGTTGGTGTCGTCCACCCTGCCGCAAAGGCGGCACACCAAGTGGGCATGGGGTTCTACATTGGCGTCGTAGCGGTAGACATTGTCTTCCATGCTGATGCGCCGGAGAAGTCCCGCTTCCTCGAGAGAATGTAGAGTCTGGTATACGGTGTTTGGACTTAGACCGGGGAAGTCCGGCTTCAGATGGCCGTAGACCATCTCCGGGCTGGGATGAGCCTTGCTGCCCATCATGTACCTCATGATGGCAAGCCGCTGAGGGGTAACCCGCAGACCTGCGAGTCTTAGAGCTTGCTCTTCACCGGATACTACATGCTGTTTCCTCTGCACTCGGGTTCACTCCTTACTGTAATGAATACTACTTAGTAATCATTACTATGTCAATAGCTGAGAACGATTTTTCCGGCTTTTTTATATGTAGCAGAATCCTTGTCCTCATATCATTCCTTGCCTTGCAGAACCCTCCCAGAAACTGGACCGGTACCAGATCGAGGCAACCATCCTCAGGTGGTAAATATGCGTCTAGCAGGGCTGTTGGCAGCCATTGGCTTTGCGACGGGCCGGACAAGTCCTCTAGAATTTATTGATAGAAAAATCACTAATAGGAGGTCACCACATGAAGCGAGTACGGATCCTGGCGGTACTCCTAGCCATAGCTTTCATACTCCTGAGCGGTGGACAAGCCTTCGCCGCGATGACTCCGGAACAGCAGGCTCTCTACGATGAGTGGTACCTGGCTCGTTTCGGGCGTCTCCCGGCGAGCTCACCGGCAGCACCAACACAGCCTGAAACGCCGCAGCAGCCGACCACCCCTCCGGCATCAAGCCCGTCGAAGGGGAAGATTGCTCCGGTCGAAGCATCGGCGTTTGAACAGGAGATTCTTAGGCTGATCAACCAAGAGCGGGTGAAGATAGGCCTTAAGCCTCTGAAGATGAACCCTTATGTGGCGGCAGTTGCACGCGTTAAGGCAGAAGACATGATCCAGAACAACTACTACGCTCACGGGTCCAGCTACGGTTACTCCGGTACCATGCTGAGCTATTTCGGTGTCTCTGTGAGCCTTTCACGAGAGAACATCTGCCAGGCCACGTCGGCCCTCGGGGCACACAACGCCTTCATGGGGAGCAAGTCTCACAAGGAGAACATGCTGAAGGCGTACTGGGAAGAGGTCGGAATTGGCGTCGTGCGCAAGCCGGGCACACAGATCTACTACGTAGTGGAGATCTTCGTTAAGTAGCTATGCCGGGCAGTTCTGCCTAGCAGTTCGGCGAGGTAACTCGCTCAATAACAAGCCTGCATGAGGGGACTTCGGTCCCCTCTCTCCTTTCCTGAAGTAGCCATACAGCCCGCGTAGACATAAAGATGGATGAAGTCTTGAGTGGCATTACTATTGTTCAGGGCAAGGGGAGATAGGCATGTATTTGCTTATGAACAACCACGAGGTGCGTTCCCAAAGAATAGCCTGCCCACCTGCTGAAGTACTGGAAAGCACCTGCCAGCTCTTCAGCCTGCCTTTCCGATATGAGAAACGGTCCGGGATCTTCGCCGTACACCCGCCTCTTCTTGGGAAGAACATACTCATCGAATCGATAAAGCCCATTCGCCTCCTTGAATCGCAACTCCATAGCCAGCTTATGGCCGAGCTCTGGCTCTTGGAGCAGCTCCTATGGGTATCCGGCGCAGAAGTGGTCCTGCGCGACTCGTCGCACCCTGAGGAAGCGTCGAGGAGAAAACTCGTTCTCGAATATGCTTCCCACTGGGATGTTGTCCTTCTCGTCTTCCCAGGTCAGAGCATGTCCGATTGCGTTGAGCCGCTGGCCATTTACCCCTGGTGGCAATGGGCCTGCGCTAGTTACCGTCTGGCGGGACACCTCGCTGCCGGTCTGGGTCCCTCCTCTCCGACTTTCACGAGAGCATCGAGTTTCAAGATGACCAAGGAGATGAAGACTTGGTTTTCGGAGACGCTCCAGTGGACCAACGCTCCGACGGTGCTTCTTTCCGTGCCGCTGATAGATGGGTACGTGGACCAGTTCGTGGAGCTACTGTCTCTTACCGTAAGCCACGGGGTCCTTAAGTACTTCAAGAAGCAACCCTTGCCGGCTGCCGCGAGGGATTACCTAAGGCGAGCGTCCGACATGGGGGCGAGAGTCCGTGTTCCCGTCCCTGTCCGGGAGGCGGCGGAATCCTCGCCCACGGTAGAAAGCCTGCTCGCCATAGCTCCCGGAGTTCCTGCCTACACCGCGCCGGCGACCGAGCCTCCGGTCACACCGGCCTACCCCATCACCGCACCTGAGCCTCCGGTCAAGACAATGGGTCCCCTTGGACCACGTGAGGTCGCGCCTGTTAAGCAAGATGCACTGAGACCCGAACCTCCGGCAGAACCTCAGACCCCGGAACAGCCGCTGAAGGAGCCATTAAGCGCACTTGAGCTGGCCCAAGCAGACTTAGCGAAGCATCGAGACCCGCAAACCCTGGCTCAGAAAACCGCCGCATGGCGTGACAGAATGCAGCGTGTACAAATACCACCGATAACTCAAGTTATCCGTCCGAATCCGCTCATCCAGCCGCAGGTCGTCACCCCACCTGTCGCTCCATCCACCATCTCATCAGCCGTCACACCGGTGACTCCGTCCGCCTCACCGGCGGTCCCACCGGCTGTCCCCTCCGCCGTTCCGCCGGTCGTCCCTCCGGCGCCCTCGGCTGCAGGCTCATCCACCGGACAGCCGAACCAGCCGCCCACCCAGCGGCCTGAACAGGAGCATGCACCACGGGCGGCCCAAGAGTTGACCCGGCAGACTGAGCAGGAACCTAGGCAGCGGGTAGCCCAACAGACGATGCAGCGCTCTGAACAAGAATCGGGCCAGAGAACGGCTCAGCCTCCCGCGCAACAGACTGAACAGGCACCCGCTCAGCGCGTTTCTCAGCAGCCCGCAGAGCGGCCGGAGCAGACAGCCGGGCAGCCGGAAGAACAGCAACCTGCCCAGCGGCCGGACCTAAGAGCCGTGCAACAAACAGGGCGACAGCTGTCTCAGGCGCCGTCACTCGATTCCGCACAACAAGCATATCGGTGGCCGGCGCAGCGGTCAGAGCAGGAACCCGGACAACAGCTGGTCCGGCAACTAGTTCGTACGTCCGGGCAGGAGATCATCCAACAGGTAACCAGAGAGTCTCTTCAGCGTTCTGATCAGGGGCCGGGTCAACAGCCCATCAGACAGCCTGCCCGGCGTTCTGAACAGGAACCGGCTCAACAAGCGGCCGTACCAGAGACGCAGCGGCCCGAACAGGAAGCACGGCAAAAGGTGGACCTGAAGGCGGCACAGCGGCCAGAACAACGACCTGCCCAGCAAGTAGAACAGCAACACGTGCAGCCGCCGCAGCAGCGAGCCGGGCAACAGGCAACCGGACAGCAGACAACCGGGCAGCAGACAACCGGACAGCAGGCTACCGGACAGCAGGCTACCGGACAGCAGGCAGTACGGCAACTGCCTCAGGCCTCAGAGCAAGAACCCGCACAGCAAACGTCTAGGCAGGAAACCCGGCCGGCGGAGCAGGAGTCCACGCAACGCGTCCCGCAGTTCCTCCAGCCCGCTGCCGTCTATCAAGGTCCGCAGTCGGGAAGGTCCCCCATCCGGCAGTACGTTCAGACACCCGCCGTTGTTCTCGGACCGAGCTCCCGACGTCTTGGACCCGGAGCCATCCAAGAAGAAACCAGGGCTACCGGGCCTGTAACCGGTGTTACTCCGACCGTACCGCCTATAACCAACCTTCCGAGAAGCCAGCGGGACGATGAGAGGCTCATGCAGCTGCGCCAAATGCTCCTGGAGTCCCCCGAAACCGCTGTCAAACAGGCGGCGGAGATCCTCTCGAGCAGAGGCATCAGCCCCACGCCCGAGAAAGTTGAGGAGTATGTAGAATATCTAAACCGTATGGTCCTCCGAAAAGAAGACTCAAACGTGCCTGACTAGCAGAACAGAAGACCCGACAGGCAATGTGCCGGTTGACCCGATGATGTACTAGAGAAACTGACGGGCCCCAAGGGAAACGAAGCGCCCCTCCGGCGCAACGAAAGATCAAACCAGGAGAGCACGCTCTCCTGGTTTGACGTTTCTGCGCTGCATCTACTACGGGTTGACGATGGGGGGAACAAAGTAGTCTTGCAGCTGCGGCGGGTTGAACGGCGGGAACTGTCTGTTGAAGAACTCGATGCACGGGTTCTCCGCAA
>DUSU01000096.1 GCA_012842425.1 Candidatus Fermentithermobacillaceae bacterium
AAGCGTCTCCTGCAGAAGTACCCGCTCCTCAAGGTGAACCTCCGTTCATACCTGGAGGAGCGGGCGGACGTTTTGCTTGGCACTTCAGGCGATCCGGTTATCAGCGTAGGTGGGCGCGGCCGCCGGCCGTCAGATCCTACTCTCCGCAAGGTGACCGCGCTCGAGAGGGTCGATGAGAGGCACGCCACGATTCTATTCATCTTTCGGACAGTGGAGAGAGCACTCAAGCGCGCGGACGCCACCACCAGGCGTTTGGTTGAGATGCACTACTTCGAAGGGCGGACCCTGACCGCCGCGAGTGCCCACCTGGGAATACACAGGGTCAAGGCCACGCGAATGGTTCAAGCGTTCGTCAACAATCTGGAAAGACAACTATCCGAATACCTCTGGCACGAGCGGGAGGAGGGATCTTGATGTCCGAGGCTTCCGGACCCACCAATGACCCGGCACATTTCTTCCTGGCCAACCAGCGACTGGTTCCCTTCATAGTGAACAAGTACTTTAGGCCGGATACGCGGGAGCTCCGCGATGAGATGGACCAGGAGGGGCGGATCGCGCTGTGGAACGCCTGTCTGTCATATAACCCCTCGAAGGGTGCCTTCGGTACCTACGCCGGCGCTGCAATCCGGCACCGGATCGCCAATTGGCTCATGGCAACCAAGGGCGAGAGGACGCTGGCCATGCTCTCCAAGCCCCTGGACGAGCCAATAGTCGAGGGCGGAGATCTGACCCTCCAAGACATTATCCCGTCAGATGAGGATGTGGCTGCCGAAGTAGAAAACCGTGACCTCTTGCGAGCCGTCAGTAAACATAGAACTCTGAGACTCGCGCTGTTGGGACTGAGTAGAAAGGCGATAGCCAAGCGACTTCGGAGAAGCCCATACCAGATCAACAAGCATCTCATGGATGACTTTCGCAAGGTGATGGAAGGGGCGAACGAAAAGCGAAAAAAGCGGCGCCGAACGAAGATTATCGGGATTGCCGTGGAGGGGGAACCGATTTCGACTTCTTCGAGTCAGTATCGGAGGGCGGGTACTCGCCGTAAACACGACGATAGGCCTCGCGGTACCGCTCCCAATTCTCCTCGAAAGTCAGAGACCAATCAGGAGTAAAAGCAACGACGTCCAGGCCCTCAGGCTGTCGCTTCATGGCGTATCCCACCTCCTATACTCTAAGTCGAGTTCTGCCGCCAAGGATTCGAGTACTCGGTGTGAGAACTCCTTCGACGCTTGTTCCGGAGTCATCCTGTTGGCATTAACCAGGCGGTAATACTCATCGTAATACTGCCTAGCAAACTTCTCATATGTCTTCAGTATGGTTTCCACTGTGACCTGAGCATCCCTCTTACCCACATAATACTTTGTTCCGTCATGCCCGACAACAAACATGCCTTTGATCGGGTCATACCCGGCCAGAGTCCTCAAGTCTGCGTTGGAAAACGAAGAGCTACTAGGATGATTGTGAATAAGAATAACGCTTCCCCTATCCGCTTTACGCAAGAACTCAATGAGTGTCTCGGGGAACTGGACACTGTAGGTAGTACCATCGACTCGTTCATATGCGGGCTGCCCAGTTGATGCATCTAAGGTTAAAAGGCACTCAGTGCCGGTTCGCGCTCCATGAGCCAATGCTTCAGCCAGCGCCTTGGAGATGCCCCGCTTCACTGCAGATGGTATGCTGTCAACTGGCACTGCCGAGCCGATGTCCTGTTGTACCTCACCGCTGTTGGAATCATCGCTTCTTGCGAACGTCGTTTCTCTCTCGGTTACCTCAATTTCGGCGTCCAGGTCAACATAGAGACTATAAGCATGGCGACAGTTCGGATGGAACAGCCCGTCCGCCCTCGCATCCTTCAGCGTCGGATACCCGGGCGTCTTTTCCGTGAGACTTAGAACCTTGCCTTGCCATGGGGCGCATTTCTCGCAGCTTCCCGCATGGCTGCTTATTACGACAAGGTCGTACCCGTTTTCAAGGAGCCAATTTGCCGTACCCGTCAGGTGCGCCTCCATCGTCGTGGTCCGAGCGATCATCTCGGCATAGGTCTTCATGTTCCACTCGCGGCCGGCCTTGTCGCGGAATCCGGTCATACCTTGGGTCTGAGGTTCGCCCTGTACTCTGTGGCGACCTGCTTCCAGGTCTTGTCGCCGATGATGGACTAGCGAGTGGCCTTGAGAGCGTGTTGGCGATAGAGGTCCTCCGACCTGCGGCCTATGACCTGCCGAACCGACTCTAATCGCTCAAACGTGTTATCTGCAACGACTTTCACAGCCTGTTGGTGGACAGCGCCGAAACCTCCTATAGTTGCGCCGACCATCCCATCGGCGAACTTGGCTGCTTCGATGTACACGCGAGGGATGGCTTCCTCGCACCACTGGCGGTTGCCGGTAAGTAGGTCATGGAGGGACGGAGCCGCCCGAAGAAGAAATCTAGATCTAAGAAGACACGCGCGTCTTCCGGTACTGCAACGAAGCTGCAACGCAGGCGGAAAAAGCCGAAACCCAAAGGCACGGGACGGAAAAAGCAAAGGACAAAACGGAAGCGTAGGAACCCTATAGACACAATACGAACCAAGTTGGAAAGGCAGATCTGGGACATGCTGTCGTATCTCAGAATCCGGAACTTCGGGATATTCAAGGATGTTGAGCTGGAGCTTGGGCCGGGCCTTACCGTATTCACCGGAGAGACCGGAGCGGGAAAGTCGATGGTCGTCGACGCTTTGATGGCGTGCCTCGGCCAACGGACTTCCCGGGATCTCATAAGGTCAGGCGAGGACCGGGCGATAATCGAACTCGTGGCCTCTCTACCGGGGCTTTCGGAGGGGGGAGAAGGCACACCGGCTCCCGGGGAGTCGTATGACCGGATGGCTCCCGGTGTTTGCGAAGGCGCCGGTATTCCCGATGCTCCCGGGATTCCCGAGAAGCCCGGCGCTTCCGGACATTCCGGCGCTTTGGAAGCCCCGGGCGGTCCTAAAGACCCTGGTGCTGCCGATGATCCCCTGAGACCGTTCCTAGAAGGCTCTCCAGAAGTCATCATCCAGAAAGACATCCTTCCCGATAGGTCATACCTCAGGTTAAACGGGCGACTTGCCACCTCTTCGCTCGCTCAAGAATTGGGCGGGCGCCTGGTCGATATTCACGGGCAGCAAGAACACCACTCCCTCCTTAGGCCTCAGAATTACCTAAGGATACTTGATGGTTTAGGCCGGAGCTCGATAGAGCCCGTCCGCCGGGACTTTGAGCGCTTCTACCGTGAACGGCAGGAGATCCTTGCCCGCATCACCGACTTGGGAAAAGACGATAAGGAGAGACAGAGGGAGATCGACCTTCTGTCCTACCAGGTCAAGGAGATAGAGGACGCCAAGATACGCGTGGGCGAGGAAGAGGAGCTCCGCAAGGAGTTCGCGGTCTTGTCTTCGCAAGAAAGGCTTATAGAACTTGCAGAAAGATGCTATTCAGCCCTGTACGACAGTCACGG
>DUSU01000097.1 GCA_012842425.1 Candidatus Fermentithermobacillaceae bacterium
AGAGAAGAAAGAGCCAAGAGATAGCCCTCAGCGCAAGGGTACGTAGACTCGCCTCGCTGGTGTCACCCAACCTTGTCCTTTTCTTCCCGGTCTGTCACGTAGCATAGCCTATTCGGCAACAGCCTCTATAGCTTTTTTTGACAGTTAGTAACGGGGAAACGTGCCGAAAAAGCTATATACAAAGCCGTATAGCCTACGCCTACGTCTTGCGCGGGTCACGTAATACGTTGCAGTCCGGGGTGAAGACCAAGCGTGGTGCGGATATAGCCTACTTCTTGCGATCCCGACAAACCGCGACAACGCCGTCCGGACTGCGGCAAGAACGGCGCCTCAGCCCCTGGCCGACTTCTCCGCGTGCAGGGCGGCGATCCGGCTCTTCACTTCGGCCAGTCTGGGACCGTCCAGCGGGTAGAACCTCAAGACGATGAGTGACAGGATTATCGCAGCCGCCGGGATGAACGACATGAGAAGCCGGAGTCCCACCACGGCACTTTCCGGCTGGACGGCCAGGTTGGGGTTATAGCCGGTCGCGTCCATCACCTTTCCCATGATCACGGCGTTGATGGATATCCCCAACCTGATCATGAAGCCGTTGACGCCGAAGTACATGCCCTCCCTGCGGGAACCGGTCTTGAGCTCATCCTCGTCTGCCACGTCGGCTATGAAGACATCGAGGAGCACCATGATGCCCGCCAGTCCGAAGGACAGGAACAAGCAGATGAGCACCCCTTGCACAAACGTCTGGGCAAAGAAAAACGGTATGAGTCCGGCCGCGTAGAAGAGGCTCGCCACGGTCAAAGCCTTCTTGGGGCCGAGCCGCGAGGTCAGTTTGCCCCAGACGTACGCGAAGGGTATGGCCGCGATGAAGAGAGCCCCCAGGAGGACCGATGTCTGGGTCTCGTCGGCGTTCAATGCGTACTTGGTGTAGAAGGGCACGACCGCCTGGAGCCCGACGAAGGTGTACTGGATGAGCATCGCGGGGACCAGGTAGGTAACGGAAGACTTGTTGATATAGGTAGCCTTGAGCGCGGCGATAAGGCCGAGTCCTTCGTCTTTGGCAAACTCAGGTCGTTCTTTCGAGCCCCACAAGGACGCATACATGGTCACCATCGAGATGACGCCGAACAGGATGCCCATCGCCTTCCACCCTATGCTCGCCGAAAGGGCGCTGGGCAGGGCAACTCCCAGGATGAGGCCAAGGATCCCCAGGACCTGCCTGATGGCGGAAACCCTCGCCCTGTCCTGGAGGTCCGGATACATCTCGGGAAACAGGGCGGTCCAGTTCAAGACCACGATGGTGAACAAACCGTCGAAGATGAAGATGACTACGAAGTAGTAGATGTACAGGGCCCGCGATTCACCCGCGGCGAAAGGCGGCATCCATAGGAGCGCGAAAGCCAGGCACAAAGGCAGAGTGAGGAACAAGATGTACGGGATCCTGCGCCCCCAGCGGGTCCTGGTCTTGTCGGATATCTGCCCGAACAGAGGGTCGTTTATGGCGTTCCATACTCCGTACCAGGTCATCACGGTCATTATCATGGCCGATGGGACCTTCAGGACGTCGACGTAGTAGAAGATGGCGAAAGCGCTTACCGTCTGTCCCAAGACGGAGGACGAGAAGTTCCCCAGGCTGTATGCAATGTCCTTCCATTTCTGCACGGAGACTACCTCCAATCGGGAGGATAAGCGATCCATTTCTCGAAGCTCATGGTGACATTCGAGGCGGACTAATGGGTCTCCTCCGGTCTCCTCGAAGGAGGGGCAAGCCCTGAACGAAGGGAAGCGCCTGAACGTGATCAGAACCTGAAAGAGAGCAGAATTTCAAGGAGAGGCAAGACATGGATATCAAAGACCTGATCCCGACTCCCAATCTGCTGGAGGCCAAGAACGTCCTTGTGATATTCCCCCACCCCGATGACGCGGAACTGACTGCGGGCGGCACTGTGGCGCTCCTCACAAGCAAGGGAGCCAAAGTGTCTTACTGCTGCGCAACGGACGGCAGCATGGGCTGCTTCGATCCTTCGATGACCCGCGAAAAGATAGCCGCCATCCGGAAAGAGGAGCAGGCTCGGGCGGCCGAGGCCCTGGGCGTCAAGGATGTCCACTGGCTGGGGTTCGAGGACGGCTTCCTCCCCGACATCGAGACGGTCCGGCGTAAGATGGTGGCGGTAATCCGCCTGGTAAAACCCGATTTCATCATCGCGCTCGACCCGTGGCTCACTTACGAGGCACACCCTGACCACAGGAAGGCAGCCATGGCCGCAGTCGAAGCGGCGATGTACGCGCCCTTCCCCCTTGCCTATCCCGAAGATATCAAGAAAGGGCAGGAGCCCCACTCGGTCGGCGGTATCGCTTTCGCCGTGTCGAGTCACCCCAATTCCGCCATTGACATCACGGAAACCTGGGAACGGAAGATAGCGGCATGCTTGTGCCACAAGTCGCAGTTCCCCGAGCCCGTGTGGAACAATGTGTTTGCGCCGATCCTTACGGCCAAGGCGGCGGAGATTGGCCGCAAGATAGGAGCAGCCTTTGCAGAAGACTTCAAAGTGATGACTATGACCCACCTCCACATCTTCGCCGACGCATGGCGTGTGTAGGAGGGCTAAGTATTCCGGACCGACGGATCTAACCTCACGTCGCTAGACCGTTGCCGGGCCCAAGATCCCTGAGCGCATCTGAGCCATCGGGGACGAAAGGAGCTGAGTCCATGAAAGAGTTCAAACTGGCGGTCCTCGGAGGGGGCTCCTCCTACGCTCCGGAGCTCCTTGACGGGGTAGCCAAAAGGTATCTAAACGGAGAGTTCCACGCCAGGGAAATCGTGCTGGTGGACGTCCCCGAAGGGCAGGAGCGGATGGAGACGGTTGCCGCTTTCACCCGCAGGATGCTTGCCAAGCAAGGGGTCCCGTGCGACATAAGGGCAACGCTGGACCGGCGCGAAGCCCTCGACGGGGCTTCCTTTGTCATAAGCCAGATAAGAGTCGGCGGGATGCTCGCGAGGCAAAGAGACGAGCACATCCCCCTGAAACACGGCGTCATCGGCCAGGAAACAACGGGGGCCGGCGGGTTCGCCAACGCCTTGCGGACGATCCCGGTATCCCTCCAGTTCGCCCGGGAGATGAAGGATACGTGCCCCGACGCATGGCTACTCAACTTCTCAAATCCCGCGGGGCTCGTCACCGAAGCCCTCGTGCGCTACGCGGATATAAAGACGTTCGGCCTGTGCAACGTGCCCATCGGCATAAAGATGGGGATAGCGAAGGCGCTGGGAATCGAGCCGTCTAGGGTCAGCACGGATGTCTCAGGGCTGAACCACCTCTCGTTCGTCACGGGGATATTCCTGGACGGCAAGGACGTCACCGGCGACATCTTTGACTCTCCCCTCTTCGACCAGTACATAAAGGTCGAGAAGTACGGCGCGGAGATGGGAAGGTTCTTAAAGCGCCTGCGCCTCATCCCCGCGAGCTACCTTTTCTACTACTGGTGCTCCGAGAGGGCCCTCAAAGAGCAGCTCGCCGACCTGTCCGGCGAGAAGGGCTCTCGGGCGGACCAGGTCATGAGGATCGAAAAAGACCTTTTCGAGATATATGCCGATCCGGAGAGCGCCGTACTGCCGGAAGTCCTCAAGAAACGCGGAGGCGCCTACTACTCGGATGTGGCCCTCTCAAGCATCTCGGCTATCGTGAACAATAAACCGGCGGTGGAAGCCCTGAACGTGCAGAACCGCGGCGCGGTCCCGGGTATTCCGGCCGAATCGGTCGTCGAAGTGAGCTGCATGGTGGACGGTCGAGGCCCCCACCCCCTGGCCCAGAAACCTCTCCCCCAGGAAGTCTTGGGATTGGTCCAGCAGGTTAAGGCTTACGAGAACCTCACGGTTGAGGCGGCCGTGACCGGGGATGTTGAGACAGCGTTCTTTGCCCTGCTCAATCACCCGCTCCTCTCCGGCGCCGACACGGTCCGCCTGGTCCTTAGGGATATCCTGGAC
>DUSU01000098.1 GCA_012842425.1 Candidatus Fermentithermobacillaceae bacterium
CCCCGCCCTGCCTTGTACGGAGCCGAATACGAGGCAGTCTTGGCAAGGCCGTCCGGCGACAGCGAGTGCCTAAGCTACCGCATAGTAGGAAAGCACTGCGAAGAAGGAGACACGCTCATTAGGTCCGCCTGCTTGCCCAAGCTCTCGCCCGGCGATGTAATAGGCATCTTGGTGTCGGGTGCCTACCAGTACGCCATGAGGTCCAACTACAACCACCTTCCAAACCCGGCTGTCGTGCACGTCGCTGACGGGCAATCGTTCGTCGTCGTGGATAGGGAGACTCTCGAAGACCTCATAGCCAAAGAAAGGCCTTTCCCCCATCCTATCAGGAAGGCAGGGCAAGAAGCCGCGAGCGGAAGCTAACCCGTCGCGCCTGTTGCGGTCGAGATAACAAGGTTTGTCTTAGGCTGTGTGACATGCCATATTCGCCGTTCTGCAGGATTCCCGCGCACCGGAGCAGTATAGCCCGTGGTATGAGCTACCGAAAAGGGTGATACCATGGCCGACTTTGAACGGGTTGCCGAGAACTGCAGTCGCGTGCTGGATGAGATCGGAAAGGTCGTGATCGGAAAAAGGGATCAGGCCAAAATGCTCTTGAGATGCCTTTCGGTCTCAGGCCACGCCTTGTTGGAAGATGTACCCGGAGTTGGGAAAACGCTCTTGGCCAGGACTTTTGCGCTGGCCACCGGACTTAGCTTCAAACGCATCCAGTTCACCCCGGACCTCCTCCCTTCAGATGTGACCGGCGTCAACGTGTTTAGCCAGAAGGAAGGCGACTTCCGGTGGGTACCCGGTCCGGTGTTCGCCAACATCATCTTGGCCGACGAGCTGAACAGAGCTACGCCAAGAACCCAGTCGAGCCTGCTCGAGGCCATGGAGGAGCGTCAGGTGACAACAGAAGGCGAGACGCGTCCCCTCCCCTCTCCTTTCATGGTGGTGGCCACTCAGAACCCTATTGAGATGGAAGGGACCTTTCCCCTGCCTGAGGCTCAGGTAGACAGGTTCTTGGTCAAGATAGACTTGGGATACCCCTCGAGAGAAGAGGAGCTGGCCATCCTCCAAAGGTTCTCCGGTCCCGACACTCCGGTCCCGGCATCTCAGGTAAAGGTCGCCATTACTCGCGAAGACCTTTCGGAAATGATGGAAGCCGCCGCTTCGGTGAGCATGTCGCGGGAAGTGGGCGAGTATCTCATGTCGATCGTGGAAGGCACGAGGAAGCATCCTTCGGTCCTACTCGGAGTAAGCCCTAGGGGCGCGCTTCACCTCGCGAGGCTCGCGAAGGCTGCAGCCGCCCTAGACGGCCGTGACTACCTCTTGCCCGACGACATCAAAGACGTAGCCATCCCGTGCCTATCTCACAGGATAACGCCGAAGTCGGAAGCATCCTTGCGGGGAAAAACCAGGAGGGAGATCATAGTTCAGGTGCTGGAAGAGACACCCGTCCCGGTGAAACCCTCGGTGAACTCACAAGATGGGCAATAGCTTCCGGAACATTTCCATCGCGATGCTTGTCGCGGGCGCCGTGCTGAAAAGGCCGCCTGTCACGGTGTTTGGTGCGTTTCTCTTGGGAATAGTGCTCTTGTCGAAAGCCCTGTCCTTCCTCTCCCTCGGGGAGATCACCTACAGGCGCAGGTTTTCGTCAAATACGCTGATGACGGGCGACTCGGTTGAGGTCACGATAACCGTGGAAAACGGAAAACCCCTGCCCGTGCCCCTCATCTGCGATGACGAGATACCCGGGTCTTTTGAGGTGGGACCGGCACGCAGTTCCGCAGACCGGCAGGGAGGCCCCTCAAACCTCCGCAACCAGTACTTCCTCGGCGGTTTTGAGACCGTCTCGCGGAAGTTCACGCTCAACTGCCCGGAACGAGGGATCTACACCGTAGGTCCTGCGAGGCTTCAGTCGGGAGACCCCTTCGGGCTCTACCCCGCTTCCCGCACGGTAGACGAGAAGGATTGGCTGACGGTATATCCCAGGGTTGTCCCGGTGGAAGATCCCCCGCACGGCACTTTCTACCCTTTCGGCACGACCCGGGCCGCGTCGTGGATATATCAGGACCCAAGCATGCTCAAGATGGTCCGAGAGTACGCGGTGGGCGATTCGCGCCGCCACGTCGACTGGAAAGCCACCGCCAGGAGCGGGAAGCTGCAGACGCGCGTGTTTGACGCCGCATTTGGAAATCGGGTCGTGATCTGCCTTGACGTTGCCACCTCACGGGCTCCGTGGGAAGGTGTGGACCACGAGGTGTTTGAAAGCCTTCTCGTGGCTGCGGCTTCTTGCGCGTACCATTTTGCCGTCAGGGAGTTCTCCGTGGGCCTAACATCCAACGGGGTAAGTCAAGGCACGGAAGGAGCGCACCTTGCCCAGTGTCCACCGGCGCAAGGGGATTCGCACCTAGCCTATATCCTGACCCAGCTCGCAGGCCTTAGCTACTTCGCGTTTGGGAGCCTCCTCACGGCCTCGCAGAGGCCTTTTGTCACCGCCGAAGGCTCATTCCCTTTGGTCATTTCGGCTCTCATGGACGAAGACACCCACGCCGTCGTAGGGAGCCTGCGGAGGAGCGCTCCACGCGTGGCGGTCATCTTGCTGGAATCCGAGAGGCGCCACCTCGCGCGTGAAGAAGGCGCGCTTCAGGCGCTCCTGCGTATGCCGGGAGTGGTGGCCATGAGTGGGCGGCTGAAAGGAGGATGGTCGGATGCAAAAAGCCTCGACCTATCTCCCCTGGCCTAGAGCGGCGGGTTCCGCCCTCCTCATAGGCGCGCCTGCGTATTTGTGGGCATCGTGGATGGGCCTCTCCCTTCACATGCCGGCCTACGGGTGGCAGGCGCTTCTCGCGTCCTCTCTGGCGCTTCCGTTCGTCTTCTTGGTCTGGGCAGACCGCTCTTCCGGTTCGGAGTTCTTGAGGAAGGCCTATCTGGGGTTCACCGGTCTCTGCCTTTCCGCCGCTCTTCTCCCGCTCTTCGTGAAAGCTAACGCCCCTCTAGTGCAGGGCTATGGGTTCTTCGCTACCGCACTGGCCGTCGTCTCCCTTGTATGGCAGAGAGACAGGAGCGCGTCGGCGTGGCAGAGGAAGGCCCTATGGGCATTCGTGGCCGCCGCCGTACCTTCGATAACCGGTGGCCCGCGGGCCGTCCCCCCTCACCCTTCGCTCCTTTCACTGTCGCTTCTCATGATCGCGGGAGTCACCCTGTGCCTCACCGGCAACGACGAAGGCGCACCCGGACACTATTCAGCAAGGCGACTTGCGTCCATAGCGGCTCTCTTATTCGTCCTGGGATGGGTAACCCTCTCACTGGCCCCGGGAGCCTCGGCTGCGGCGTCATTGGGGATAAGGGGGATCCTTGCTGCAGTTAGGGCGCTGATCCTTGAGATAACGAAGCCCATTGCCTACGTGATCGGCTGGCTCATAGACCTCATGCTCGCCGCAATAAGGGAGCGGGGAGAAGAAATCGAAAGTCCGCTGAGCCCCCTGGGACCGCCCGAAAGACGCGAGCAGTTCGAGGAACACCTGCCGTCGCAGATCTGGACCATCGCGAGAGGGATCTTGATCGCTGTCGCTATATTCCTTGCGCTCAGGGCAATATGGAGACTTCTCGAAAGATACGCCTCGGAGTCCGGGGAGGCCAAGCCGGACGAAACCCGTTCCAGCGAGTACTCGGCGTCCAAAGCGGCCCGCTGGGCGCTGGACAAAATCAAAGAACTGAGCGGGCCCTTGGCATCCATGCTATCTCAGAGGCTCCGGCGAAAGGCGGACGAAGACCCGCTGGTTGCCATGTACCACCGGTTCCTGACCTTGGCCGAAGCTTCGGGCTATGCCCGCGCGGCATCCCAGACTCCGCTTGAGTTCTCCCGGTCGCTTGTGGAGAAGGTCCCAGACGCATCCCTTCACATTGACCGGATTACCCGGATCTTCGTGAGCCGCTTCTACGCAGGGCGCCCGGCTACTCCCCAAGAGGTATCCCTACTACGAGAGAGCGTCCAGGCTTTCGAATCGGTACTATCCTCGGTGCCGGCCAAAGAAGGGTCTCCTCACAGTCTCCCCGGGAATGGCTGAGACGTCAGGAACACTTTCTCGTATCCTCCGTCGATCTAGTGTAGAAACCTTTCCCAATGGAGGACGCATCATGCCTACTTGCCTATACCCGCTAAGACGAATCCTGAGGATACTCGCGCTTTCCTTTCTGGGGCTTGCCCTCATGATGGGCACTTTCTCAACGCCTGCGGTATCCGCGGCCGAACCTTCTACATACAAGTCCCTCGGCACCCTGCATGGTGGCGTCCGTTCCAGGTTCTCTTTTGTGTTCGCATCCGACAGCCACTTGGGATACGGTCCTGCCAACAGGAACACCGAGCTGGCGCTTAATGACATAGCAGCCAACGAGAAGAACGTCGCTTTCGGACTTGTGGTCGGAGACATCACCGAAACGGGAGCCCGCGAGGAATACGAGCTGTTCAGGAACCTGACCAAGGATCTTACCTTCCCCGTCATGGGCGCCATGGGCAACCACGAGTCCAAGTGGCAAGATCCACAGGGCTCACTGCTCGCTTCGGAGGTGGGACCCCGCAACTACTCCTTTGACTACGGCTCCTGGCACTTCGTTGTGCTCGACTCGACATATCCCGGCCAGACCATAGGGACACTTGAGCCGGAAACGCTGAAGTGGCTAGAAGCGGATTTGATATCACTGCCGAAGACGAGGCCGGTAGCCATATTCGCGCATCATCCCCTCCTCTATGAGCCCTCGCGGTTCCAGGACTCTGACGATGTGTTTGCGGATCTCCTGGACAAGTTCCCGATCAGAGCGGTGTTCAACGCCCACGGCCACTCCTTCATAACCTGGAAGGGACAGGGCACGGACTTCCTGATGACGGGAGCTCTCATGGATGCCGCGTACACCGTAGTGGAAGTGAGCGGGCAGTCCCTCACGGCCTACTCTGTGAAGGTATCCGATGAAGGAAGAGAACGGCAGAAGGTCCTGGAAGTGTCCTCACGCTACTGGAACACCAAGAAGGACCCGAAGCTCAACCCCATTTCCTCTCTATCGGTTACGAGCGACACGAGTTCCCTTGTCTGCAACCTGAGCCTTTCGGAAGAGGCCGAAATAAGCCTCCAGATTAACGGCGGCAGCTACGTCCCCTTCGGGACCCTGGAGAAGGGAAATCACTCGCTCACCCTGGATATTTCCGGGCAAGCATTAGGCTTCCACCGGGTGAGGGTCAAGGCCGTTACGGCAAACGGACCCTTCTACGCAGCCCGAGAGTTCGGGAAGAACCCAAATGACCTGGTAGAGTGGCGGCAAAACCTTGGGAGCGCCGTGGTCGGCGAGTTTGTCCCGAGAAGCACTAACCAGGTCATCGTAGGGACTCGCGACGGCAAGGTGAGGCTCCTGGACATAGCGACCGGCAAGATTTCCTGGGAATACGCGGCCGGTTCGCCCTGGGGCGGCGGAGTCATAGACGGAGACCGCCTCTATTTTGGTACCGCGAAAGGCGAAGTTATCTGTCTCGATCTCGTCCGGGGCACGGGGATCTGGCGCGTCTCCCTGGACCAGGCAGGTCTTTCGGCTCTTCCTTCGGTCGCGTCGGTGCCGGGAGGCCGGTCGGTGATCATCGGCTCTTCCTCTGGGACCCTCTACAGCCTGAGTTCTGTGACGGGCAAGAAGAACTGGGAGTACAAGGCGACCGGTGCCATCGTCTGCGCACCGAAGATATCAGACGGCAGAGCAGTATTCGGAGCATGGGACGGCTATCTGTACTGTGTAGATGTGGAAAGCGGGACAGGTCTTTGGTCCCATAAGCTCGGCAGGCAGGTGTACTACGCGCCGTACCTTTCGCCTACCATCTATGACGGCAAAGTCTTCACAACCACGCCCTACGATACTCACTCGGGAGGCACCCTGCTGGCTGCCTATGACCTGAGGTCAGGCGAAGTTGTATGGAGCACGCGGTGGCATGCCACTCTCCTGGCACCTTCCACCTCGAGAGAAGGCGAACTGACCATACCCGGAGCCAACGGCAGCATATACGCCTTTTCTCCAGACGACGGGACTCCCCTCTGGAGGATGGACGCAGGAAGCACCCTGTTCCTGGCCCCGCCGGGTCCGGGTCCCCAGTATGTATCGGGCGGGTACAGGGGTGTCGTCACCTTCCTGACCCATGAGGCCCAGATGGATTTCAAGGTAAGTGACACGTCCCTTTTCGTCTCCCCGCTGATCACCCGGCTCCCGTCCGGAGTCAAGGTGCTCTTCGCGGATTCCAGGGGGAACCTTACCCTAGTGAAGTTCCCGAGCTAAGGCCTAAGAGGCTGGTAATGGTCGAACCGCCGGACCGGTGTGCTCTAGTGGAATGCGCCGGTCCGGTTTCTCTCTCTCCCCTCAAACCTGGGGGACCGGGCAATCGTGACGCTGGAGTAGGTTGACGTGACCTCCACCAGTTTGCCGTCGACGTAACGTTCGGCGATCTCAACTCTCGGCACAACGATCGTGAGCTCGTAGGGAAACGGGAGATCGCTCGAGGACTTGAGGTCCATGGAGAGGCGGCCCACGCTCACGCTGGCCTCATCGTAAGTGGTAGGCCGGGACCTTCCTGCGGGGTGGAGCCCAGGCCGATCGAATCCACCGGGCCTTTCACGATTACCGGTCCATCCGTGGTTTCCGGATGCTGCCTTTTCACGGCCTCCCAACTGCCGGTGAGGACGGCTGACGACTCTAGGCTCGAACCCGAGACGTTCCTTGATCCAGCGTAGTGCGCGTCCAATCCAGCCCAACAATCTCACCGCGCTTCCCGGCTTATGGCCTGCTCTTCCCCACTGTAGCCAACACTGAGTACACAGTCGTGGTTCCATCACCATCTTATGTAAAGTGTGCGGACTCGGTTCTTCCGAGTCGATCGGGTGTCGGACAGACCAATGAAAGCGAGGGGTCGTCCCAGGTGGGCCGATTAGAACGAGGTATCGTCGCCGATAGGTCGATTAGAACACGGTATCGTCACGGATAGGTCGATTAGAACACGGTATCGTCGCGGATAGACCGACTTGAACACGGTATCCTCACGGATAGGTCGATTAGAACATGATATCGCCACGGATAGGTCGATTAGAACACGGTATCGTCACGGATAGGTCGATTAGAACACGGTATCGTCACGGATAGGTCGATTAGAGCAGGGTGTCGCACCGGATAGACCGATTAGAACAGGGTATCGTCACGGACAGCCCGACAAAAACATGCTGTCGCGCCAGACATTGCGTATTGATAGCCGGCGAATCTGCAATGAACGACCGGTGGACGTGCGAATGGATAACCGATGGACCTGCGATTGGATAGCCGGTAGACCTGGGATTGGATGACCGGTGGATCTGCCAATGGATAACCGGTGAGCCTCACAGAGCCGAGATGGCGGTCATGAGCAGGTGCATGAACCTGTCTCTGTCGACGTCCACGGCCACCCTGGCGTTTGGCTCCCTGCCTGCCGCACCGCGGAAATCGACGACCGTGCGTCCGGCCGTGAACTCGCCGCGGGTCTCGATATCCACACGGGCGTATTGGGTCTTGACTACACCTTCATCAAACACGGCGGCAACGGCGAGAGCGTCGTGTATGGGAGTCCCCTCAAATCCCCTCGCCTTGTAGGCCCGCGAGTAGAAGTCCATGAGGCCCGCGGCCACCGCTCCGACGCGGCCTATTCTCCGCATCTCTTCCACTTCATTGGGGTAGACGAGCGCCTTGTGGGTCGCGTCCAGGCCTATCATGGTGATGGGCACTCCAGAGTGGAAGACGATGCGGGCCGCCTCGGGGTCGGCGAAGATGTTAAACTCGGCCGACGGGGTCACGTTGCCCTGCCCCGCTACCCCACCCATGAGAACCACTCGCTCGATTTTCTCTTTGACATCTGGAAACGCGAGAAAGAGGATGGCGATATTGGTGAGCGGCCCGGTCGGGACCAGGGTGATCTTGGTTACCGAACTGCGGAGAGTCTCCGACAAGAACTCGACTGCCGTAAGCCCCCCGCCCTTCAGACCGGGAGGCACAGGAAGGCCGTCAAGGCCACTTTCTCCGTGTACGTCCCTCGAAGTATAAAGTGGTCGCAGAATGGGAGCATCGGCCCCCCTGGCCACGGGCACATCTGCGCCTATGAGCGACAAGACGGCCAGGGCGTTCCTGTAGGCGTTTTCTCCTACGGTGTTCCCCGCCACTGTGGTAACACCCAAGACGTCCAACCGGCCACAGCCGAATGCAAGCATCAAGGCAATCGCGTCGTCATGCCCCGGGTCGCAGTCGATAATCACCGGGATCTTCGTTGCCGTATCAGAAGAAGCGCCAACAATTCGATTAACGGACATAGAACCTCTCCTCCCGTCTGGGCTGCATGCAAGAGACCGCAGGATCACTGCCCTGCGAGCATCTTCTCGATTTCACCCCGCCACGGCATGGCGGGCTGGGCTCCTTCCCTGGTAACCGCAAGGGCGCCGGCGGCGTTGGCGAATCTCACGGCTTCAGCAAGGGTCCTCCCTTCGCTCAGGTAGGCCCCGAGAGCCCCTGAGAACGCGTCTCCTGCGGCGGTGGTATCCACTACGTTTACCTTGTGACCGGGGATATACTCAGAGGAAGACCTCGTGGCGTAGACCACTCCTTCGCCGCCCAGCTTTACGATGGCGCACCTCACGCCCTTCGACACGAGCTTCTTGGCCGCTTCGGAAGCGGCTTGGACATCCACTACCCTGATACCCGTGAGAAACTCTGCTTCGTGGCGGTTCGGGGTGATGTAGTCGATGAGAGACAAGATCTTCGGGTCAAGCTCTACCGGAGGAGCAGGGTCCAGCAATACGGTGACACCCTGTTCCCTCGCCGCCCGTACGGCATAGGCCACGGCCTCCAGAGGGATCTCCAGCTGGAGGAGGATGAGTCCGCATTCCTTCAGGATGGGCATCATGCGGTCCACGTCTTCTGTCCCAACAAGCCCGTTGGCGCCCGGGACTACGATGATGGAGTTCTCACCGCTTGCGTCGACTGTGATGAAGGCGCTGCCTGTCGGAACCCCCGGGACCCTCTCGAGAAGGTCTCCCCTGACTCCGGCGTCCAGAAGGCTCCTTGTGAGTACGCCGGAGAAGATGTCGTCGCCCATCCGGCCTGCGATGGTCACCCTGCCGCCGGCCTTGCTCGCGGCCACGGCCTGGTTCGCGCCCTTGCCGCCCGCATGTACGCTGAAACTTCTGCCCGTGACCGTCTCGCCGGGCAGCGGTCTCCTATCGGTCCGGACAACGAAGTCCACGTTCAGGCTCCCGAATACCAGGATGTCGCTCCTCGAAGCGGCCCTGCTCGTCCCCGACGGGAGGTTCCGCGCCGATGGGTTAGGACTGAAGCCCAAAGAAGCGATGGCCTCCTCAACTCGCCTGCGGGCCGATTCGCTCACGTACCCGGTGTTATTGATGACCCTGGACACGGTTGCTATGGATACGCCCGCCTTGTGGGCAACGTCCTTGATGGTTATGTCCCCGCTCATATCGCCTCTCCCTTCCGTTCAGGGGTTACCGACGACAAATATGAAAACGTTTCCACAGACCACCCAAACCTGTATGGAAACGTTTCCACATTGGAACGGTTTTCATGAAAACGTTTTCACAATGGTTTCTGAATCATTCGCTCACTGCGATGGTGCCTCCTGCACGCCAGGCCGGCAGTTTCAAAAGAGCATCTGGGCAACATAGAGGTAGCCGGAGTAGCACTCTCGAATCATCCGGCATAGCGTATAGCGTTATGTAAAGAAAAGACGTTGGAGGAGTTCCGTGCAAGTCGACGCCCTTTCCCTATCGCTGGCGCCACGTGAGGTGTCAAACCTCATAATGAGCCTCCCGCTTCCTCAGGGCATCAACCTGAGCGACGTGACGCTTAGAGACTCCGGTCTGGATCTCACGGTACGGGCGTCGTTTCTCTTTAACTTCCCTGTGAAGTTCAAAGTAGACCTCCACTCGTACGCAGGGTCGCGGATATCCTTCAAAGTCTCGCCGCCCATAAAGCCGAACTGGCTTGTCATCCGACCCCTCATTTCGTTCCTTCCCGGAGCGATGTACGCCGGCCACAGCGTGATTGAGATAGACCTCACCTCCCTATCCAAAGGTTACGTCACGTCCGTCTCCGTTAAGAACCTGGTGGTGAGCAGAAACGGAGTGCGCGTGGACCTAACCGGGATAAAGTCGAAGCTAAGCTGGAACGAGATAGTTGAGATGCTGCTCGGCGCGTAGCGTCCTCACACATGCCATGCGGTAGTCATATTATCTTTACGAAGCCGTATACGAGGAGGCGCATGGCGTGGAAGAGAAAAACGAGGTAACGGCTCGCGAGACCGTTGGGCAGCACGTCCACGACTACTTTGGCAGAACATCGGTTGATAGAGGCCATTTCCATACGTTTACCGGTTCAACCAACATCCAGACCGTGGTAACGGGTGGCCACGCGCACGAGTACGCGAACGTCACCAGAGTCGCGGAGAACCACGTCCACCGCATGAACGGCATCTCAAGCGTTCAGGTGCCGGTAATGCTGGGACACGTCCACCGCCTGCAGGGCACCACAACGGTAGACGACAACCACAGCCATACGTATGACCTGTACACAGGACTGCCGAGGGCACCCAGGAACGTGAGACGCGGCCGGTTCTTCGGGCCGTTCAGCGCAAAAGCCGAGGGAGCGGAACCCCGCGAAGAGCCGCGCCCCCGGCGACGGTTAAGGGTCAGGAAGACTGAAGCCGACGAGAAACCGTAGCCACCGCCCTATCCTTCAGCACAGCGGCCTGTTCGAGCAGGCCGTTTTTGTGTTCCAGGGCCTTGGCCACGAAGGATTGGTCTTTGATGAGGGGGACGTTGATGTCTACGTTGAGGAGCGCCGACCGGACCGCGGCATCTGCCAGGAAGGCAGCCACGCCGGCGTCGCTTATGGCCATCTGGCTTCCGATGGGGGCCAGTTCATCCACGAGCTCGAGTATGCTTACGGCCGCGCGGGCGATGTCGAGAGGAGTCTCAGTCGCCCCCTTGAGGGCTTCCTGGATTAGGTGCTCCCGCCTCTCCTTCTCCTCATCGGTCGAGGCAGGCATCTTGTAGCATTCCATGAAGCGGCCGAAAACCGCCATATCTGCCTGGACCAAGTCTTCCGCGCGGTTCATGAGGGCCAGGGCGCGGTCTCTTATCCGGGTCACCTGTTCTTCGACATCCTTGTATTTCTTCTTGCCGATGGTGAGGTTGCACACCATGCTGGCCATGGACGCCGCAAAACCGGCGGTAATGGCGGCTATGCTTCCGCCACCCGGTGTCGGCTCGCTCGACGCGGAGACTTTCAGCACGTCCCGGAGGCTTTGGGAGAACAAGTCGCTCATGTCATTTCTCCTTTCAGAAAATCTACTTGCCCGCTCTCTGGAGGGTCACGGCCTTTAGGATGTTTTTCTGGATGAGCGCGGTAGTCAGGCTGCCGACACCCCCGGGGACCGGAGTTATGGCGCCGGCGACTTCGGAAACTGCGTCGAAGTCCACGTCGCCCACGGTCTTGCCGTCAACCTCATTGATCCCGGCGTCGACCACAACCGTGCCCGGGTTTACCATGTCGCGGGTTATGAGCCCGGCGCGGCCGGCGGCGGCCACGATGATATCGGCGGAGAGAGTATGCTGCTTGAGGTCCTTGGTCCTCGTGTGACACACGGTCACCGTGGCATTCTCATTGAGCAGGAGGAAGATCAGGGGCTTCCCTACCGTGTCCCCGCGTCCTACCAGGCAGACGTTCTTCCCTTCCAAGGTCACTCCCTGGCGCTTCATGATCTCAATGCAGCTCTGGGGTGTGACCGGGAAGAGCCCGTCCTTCTGAGTGAACATACGGCCCCGGTTTATCGGGTTCAGTCCGTCGACGTCCTTGTCAGGATGCACTGCCAGCATGACCTTCTCTTTGCTTATGTGCTTGGGCAGGGGAAGCTCGACCATGATGCCGTGGCAGTTCGGGTCGTTTGAGAGCTCGGCCAGTTTGGCTAGCACCTCTTCTTCCGTTGCGGTCTCGGGAAAACTATGTAGCTCAAAAGCGATGCCGGAGTTCTTGCACGCCCTCTCCTTCGACCTCGCGTAGATGACGGAAGCCGGGTCCTCTCCGACAATCACGACTGCGAGCTTGGGCGTTATGCCTTGTTCTTTGAGCGCTTGGACTTCTGCTCTAACTTCTTCCCTGATTGAAGCAGCGACGGCTTTGCCGTCAAGAATTTTCGCCAACCGAGAAACCCCCTCTACAGATCGTTCCCGCTATTCTTCAACATGCGCACAGATCATACCTTTTGTCACAAGCGACACACAAACAGAAAGCGGGCCCGATTGGCTCGCTTTCCATAACCGTCTCTTTGACTTTCCGGATCCGTCTCTACTCGACCTTGGTCCCGCACTGGGAGCAGAATACGTCCGCAGGACGGAGTTCCGAGCCGCACTGGGAGCAGAAAGCCTTCGGCCTGGCTTCCTTATCGGCGGCCTTCTCGGCAGCCCTCTCAGCCTCCAGCCTTGTGGCTTCCCTGGCTTCATCTTCGGCCTTCAGGGCCTCGATTTCGCGGTTCTTTTCCTCGATCCGTTTCTCCGTCTCGTCGACGGCCTGGAAGTCCTGGGCCAGTTCAGGCGGGAACGCCGTACCGATCCTGTAGAGAGCGTACGCTTTCCGGCCAACCTCCTGAAGCCTCCGGCCGCGCTCGTTCTCAAGCGACATGAGCTCGACCTTCAGCCGGCCCATCTTTGTGAGCTCCTTCGTCTCCTGGACAAGAGTTTCGGCTCCCGTCTTTATGGTCTGGCTAATCTTCGACCATAGATCCTTGGACATGCTCCATCCCCCTTCCACAACTATCTCGCGCAGAAGCTAATACGCCGGAAGATCGGCAAGGTTTGCCATGATATTGATTCCCTCTAAAATCTACCCTCGAACGGCGGGAGATATTAACTTCTCATCTTCCGGATGGCATCTTCCGGGACAAGACACGGGGTGCCCACGGCCAGCGCGTGGTGGTATATCGTAGCGGCGTCTTCAACGTAGACAGCTCGCAGGTAGGCCTCATGGGGAGATGCGCCGACGGCGACGACGCCGTGATTGGTAAGAAGGCAAGCGCCGCGCCCTTCTAGTGCCTTAAGGACGCACGCGCCCAGTTCCTCCGAACCGGGAAGCGCGAACTCCGCGAGAGGTATATCGCCTCCGATAAAAGGGATCATCTCGATGAGTACGGGCGGTATGGTCTTCCTCAGGACTGCGAAAGACGTGGCGTATGGAGAATGGGTGTGAAACACAGCGAAGACATCTTCCCTACCCCGGTACACCATGACGTGCATCTTCCACTCGGACGAAGGCTTCCGGGTCCCATCGACGACGCGCCCGTCCGTAGCTATTACGACGAGGTCATCTGAGGTCATTGTGTCGTACGGCAGTGAAGTCGGGGTGATCACGACAAGGCCCGACGCAGGATCGCGGGCGCTCAAGTTGCCGCTTGTGCCCTTGAAGAGCCCCTCGCTGTAACCGGTCTTGGCGATCCTGAGCACTTCGTCCTTGAGTCTCGCGAGCTCACGCATCCCGGCTCACCTCGGTCATCTACTCGATCATCAACCAGTTCATCGAAAGAGTGGTCTACTCGTTCGTCCACTCGGCCCATCCACATACCGGTCATCTACTTGCACGTAGCACAGTGGCCGCCTGAGCAGCCCCCGCAAGACGAACCGCCCGAAGAAGCAGCGCCGGTCCCGCCCTTCACGTGAGCCGAGAATGTGGAAAACAGCTTTGATAGGTCTTTAGACCCACAGGAAGGACACGAGGGTACTTCGCTCCCCCTCACGTAGAACTCGAACTTCGCGCCGCAGCTCTTGCACTTGTACTCAAAAATGGGCACTTAGATCATCTCCTCCTCTGATCGAGTGTACACCCTCTCAGAAGGGCAGGGCAAATCGGTTACGTGACACCGGCGTGTAAGTCAGCCGATTAGCGCCGTGGAGCGTTCTCTTGCTTCGGTGATTAGTGAGTCGAGCATTCTGATGACGTCGTCGGTCGTGCCGGCGCCTGTGTAGATGATCGGTTCAGAGCTCCACCTGGAAAGGAAACTCCGGACATCGTTGGCCATGGCGAGTATGTCCTTTACTATCTCCGCCCGCTCGTCGTCTTTGTCCATACGTTCCAAAAGGAGCGAAGAAGCTTCGATTATGTCGTCTATCCGGTCGGAGATAAACCCTACACGCAGAAACCTCGACATTTCTCGACCTCCTTCTGCCCGTCCATTCGCCGTGTGTCCGCCGTTTTCCTTTGGGGCACACTATGTGGCGTAGCGCCGCGGGCAAAACCCGGGCGTGAACAACCTACAGCCCTCGCCTCCAGACGCGGCGGGCCAGTACTGCAAGGAAAGGGGAACGATAAAGTGCCAAAGAACGAGGACTACATGATAGAAAGCAACATGGAGAAGAACCCTGCGACTCACGTCGCGGAAGAGCTGAGACGCTCGTTCAAGCCGCCCGGCGCAGGTACCCCCACCACTCCTGCGGAGAAAATCGAAGAGGCGCTCAGTCAGGTCCAAAACAGCATCCGCGCCGAGCAGATGTGCACCGAACAGAACCTCCAGAGCTGCCTCTCCAAGGCGTCATCCCACGTCGCCGACTCACAGCAGATCGACACGATCTTCGCCCTCACGCAGCAGCTTTCCGCCCTGGTATCTCAGGGTAACGAATCGCTCAGGGCGAACTCCAATGAGGCCCAAGAGCTAATCAACCAGCTTGGCGCTCAGCTTGCGATGCAGCAGGCCAGGGCCGACCGTCAAGTGGCCATGTCCCTCCAGCAAGCCGTATCCGCCATGGCCGATGCCCAAAACGCCCTGTTCCAGAGCATGGCCATATGCGAGATGCAGCAGCTGGTCAAGGGCGCCGGCCAGGTAGTCAAGGACATAATCGCTCCGGGTCAAGTTCAATAGCCCTATCCCGGGCCAAGTCAGTAGCCCTATCCGGCCTCATCTCACGGGGTTTTGGAAACCGTAGCCGAGCCGGGCGAGGGCCTCGATGACGGAAGATAGCGCCTCCACGGTGTAGGGGAGTCCTTCGTGGAGCATGATGATACCCCCGTTGGTCGCGGCGGCAACCGTCCTTGTCGTGACTTCTTCGGCCGAAGTGGCCCCGAGGTCTGCGCCGCCGATGTTGGTCCACATTGTTACCTGCATGTCGAGCTTAGCGGCCTCCGCGACCTGGGTTTGGTCCAGAGCCCCATAGGGCGGCCGGTACAGGTAAGGCGTCACGCCGGTGACCTCTATCACGGCGTCCCGGGCCTTCACAAGGTCTCTCCTCACTTCGGCGGCACTGAGGCCGGCGAGCGACTTGTGCTCAAACCCATGGATCCCTATCACGTGGCCGTCCCGGGCGATCTCCCTCGCCAGCTCGGGGTGGCGGAGCACCCGCTCTCCGATCAGGAAGAACGTAGCCTTAATCCCGTACTGGCGCAAGATGGCCAGTATAGGCCTGGTTGTCGTTAGGTCGGGGCCGTCGTCAAACGTAAGGCAAATTCGCTTTTCCGGGACGGGAAAAGGTTGCACCTGGGGCGGCTCGTAGGACGGGGTCTCCGGCTCCTCTACCGGCGGTTCTTCGGGCTGTGATATGAGGAGCACTTGCCCGGCGTAGACCACATCGGGGTTCGACAGCCTGTTGATCCTCGCCAGAGTCTCGACGCTCATGCCGTAGCGGCCGGCGATGGTCGAAAGCGTCTCGCCGGGTCTCACGGTATGTTTGTCAGGCGGATTGGTCCGGTAGTAATGCTTCTCCAGTTCCCTTATGGTCATGGGGCCCGCGATGCCGTCCGCATAGAGCCCGTGGTCCGTCTGAAACTCTCTTACCGCCGACTCTGTAAGCGGCCCGAACACCCCGTCGGCGGACACCGTGTACCCGCACGCATTTAGCGCCTCCTGAAGGTATCTGACCCGGTCGCTCCGGTCGCCCCGGCGGATGAGGCCGGTTGAGGAAAAGAGAGAAGCAAGGCCTTGGTCACCCGAAGCGGCAACCCGCGCGGCGCCGCGCACGGTGCCGAACACGACGCAGCCTGAGATGGCGGCGATCAGGACGCTCGCAAGGACCGCTGCATACCGACGTCGCTTACCAAT
Organism: Candidatus Fermentithermobacillaceae bacterium; assembly: GCA_012842425.1. GTDB lineage: Bacteria > Bacillota > Sulfobacillia > Fermentithermobacillales > Fermentithermobacillaceae > UBA3951. The sequence goes on from DUSU01000098.1 coordinate 16,121, forward strand.
AAAGCCCAATAGAAGGACCTCCCGACAGGGTTCGTCCTTCTAGGTTTCCTCGGGGATCAGGGAGTTTATACCAAGGCCCGCATCAGGTGTTGACGCCGAGGATGCCTCCGATGGCTCCGGCAAGCAGTGAGAAACCGAGCCTCTTCAGGAACACGCCAAATCCGGGAAGCGGCCGGAAGAAGACGGCTCCCACCAGGAGAGTGATCAGGGCATAACCGACCCCGACGGCAAGGCCGTACACGAGGCCGTAGCCGGCCTGGCGCCTCGCGGTGACAAAAGAACTGATGCCTAAGATCGCGAAACTACCCACATCGACTACCCATGAGAGGACCCTTTCGTCGAGGCTCGTGACATACACAACGCCGGAAGCGACTACTGCCAGCAAAGCGGCCAGACCTACCGCCCAAAGCACCCCTACGCCCGCGACTCGCAAAGAGAATCCTTCTTCTGTCTTCTTCTTCGAAGACCACCTACCGCCGGTACGCCTTCCGGGAGGACTCACCATAGCACCCACCTCCTGGTGCTTCTATATGTTGGCAGGTCCGCCTTTCATTCTTCGTCAGGGGGCCACCGGAAAGCGCACCTGGATAGGGCGTCTATTCCGCGCACATCGGTGAGGTCCACCCTCAGGGGTGTTATGGAGATGAGGTTTCTTCTGACCGCGCAGGTATCGGTGTCGTCGATCTCTCCATTTTCCACGAGAACACCGGAGAGCCAGTACCAGTGCCTGCCGCGGGGGTCTTCCCTTCTCTTGATTGCATCTTTGTAGGTCTGCACGCCCAGCCTCGTAATGGCCACACCGGCAATGCTCTCCCTGGGTATGGCCGGCACATTGACGTTCACCAGGGCAGGCCACGCGCTGTCATGCGCCGCGCAAAGGGCTTGCTCTATGGCGAACTCGGCTGCAGCGGTGTAGTCCAGGTTTTCGAAAGCGGTAAGCGAGATGGCCATGGACTTTACGCCGAGGAGGGCACCTTCCAGGGCGGCCGATACGGTGCCCGAGTAGAACACGTCGGTCCCCAGGTTTGGCCCGCGGTTTATCCCCGATATGAGGAAGTCGGGCTTCTCCTCCATGACCCCTTCTATGGCAAGCTTGACGCAGTCGGCGGGGGTCCCGCTGGACGCGTAGACCTTGGCCCTGGGGGAGTCAAACGGGACCTCCCGGAGGTCTATGGGTTGGTGGATGCTAATGGCATGCCCCGTAGCGCTCCGCTCTCGATCGGGAGCTATGACGACAACTTCTATTTCCGGGTGTTTGACGGCCCGCTCCACAAGAGCCCAGAGGCCCGGGGCGTGTACTCCATCGTCATTGGTGATAAGAAGCCTCATGTGAACTTCTCCGTTTTGGTCTCCTTGTATTGTGCCTTACGAATCAGCTTTCCGATTCGCCGGAAAGGTGGCGTGAAACTCTGCTTAAGAGATAATCGACCGGACCACACTCCCTGGCGAGGTCGTCGAAGGCTTTGAAGAACTCACCCGCCCATTTGGATGCACCCGGAGAAAGCCTCGGGTCGGCCAGGATGAGCGCACGCTTTCCGCCCCGGGCCAGCATCCTCTCTGCGTACGCGCGGATCATGAGCGATGACGGCCGCACGCTCACCTCGACAAACCCGTCCAGTCCGGCGCCGGACAGTTCTTTCCTCCGGGCATCATCGACGGGGTTAGGAGGCGGGAACGGGACCTTCATGACGGTTAGGCAGGTGGGGACAATATCGTACTCGCCTGAAGCCCAGTTCGAAGCGAGCACCAGGGAATCCTCTTCCGCCAGATGCTCAACGACCCTTTGTCCTCCGTCTATACCTTGGGCGTAGACCACTATGCCCTCGCGCTCCAGTCCGGGAGAAAGGATCTCGTAGACTTCCCTCACCTGCGCCCTTGAGGAAAAGAGGGCGAGGAGCCCGCTCCTTACTCTCATGGCAAGGGCGCGGATTAAGCCCGCGGCGTACTCCGCAAAGGCGCGACCGGATGCGGGTGCCTTCGCGTCCACCCCACAGAACAGGAGCTCAGAACGGGTCGTGCTCTCGTCAGGTACACCCCTCAAGTCCAGAACCGGCGACTCCAGCCCAAGAAAGAGCCGGCGTCCCCCGTGGGTCGCTCCGGCTTTAGGGGCCACATCGGACAGGAGTACCGGTACGCCTCCGCCGACCGCGAGGGCCCGTACCGCTTCTTGGGCGGGCCACACCGATCGCCTGGAGAGGAACGGCCCTTGCCCCTCGGCGCCGTAGGAGGCTTCCACGACCGCCATGTGGTCGCCCGAGACTCGCGAAAACGACATAAGCGCCTGAGACGCTTTTTCCAGGTAGTGCAGCCCTACCGAAACAAGGGGAGGATCGGGCCTGCCATCCCACTTCTGTTCACCGGCCGTCAGGAAGCCGAACTCCTCCTCAAGCCTACGCCTAAGGGCTTTAGCCACATGCATAAGCTGTTCCCCGGCCTCCGCCGCGCACGCCTTCGTTTCGGCCGAAGCCCGGCCGGCCTCCGTGTCTCTTGAGGCGAGAGAAGCTAGCCTCGAAAGCGCCGTGACCTCTCGCGCAACCTTTTCCGATTTAAGGGTTTCCTTAAGCGCAGTAAGGTCCACCCTATCCTCGCGGTACTGCCAGACCCTCTGGAGGTCGTGGGCGCCCCAGACAATTACGCGGTCGAACCCACCCGAGATGGCCAGGGCCCCGCCGAGACCTGCCCGCTGCACGGGCATCGAAGCTAACCCCTTCTCGGCCAGTAGATACCGGCACACGTCTTTCTCGGGGCATGTCAACCTGCACGGCATGTCCTTCGGGCAACATACCTCGCTTCGGACGGCATAGGCCCTGCCGGCTACCTGGACCTCGCTTGTGTCACCGCTGCCCGAGGAATGAAGCCAGACAGATAACGATGCCAGGAAGCGTAGGTCCTCAACGTCGCTGTCCCGCAAGTAACCTTGGGACGCGAGGGCGAGCACATGGAGAAACTTCCGCACGCAGATGTAATCTTCGGGATAGGCCGCCCCGGGTATGCCCTCGGGGAGGAAAGCATCCGGAAAACCGGCAAGAAGCACCTTCCCTCCTGTCCGGCTTGCCCACTCCCGAGCGGCTTGTACCGCGGCCCGCGCTGCAGCGGCTGTGAGCCGGACCCCAACAACCGCGCCGCCGGAATCCGGCGCATCGAGCACCCGGGCAAGCCTCGCCGAAAGCTCGACCGAAGCGTCTCCGTCGGGACCTCCCACTTGACACGGCTCAGATCCCAAGGCAGGACGGGGGCCAGGCGGGGCGAGTACCCACGTGTCGCACGACGGGTCCTGCAAGAGCGGGCGCATGGACGGTCCGCCCTGTTCGAAGAGGAACAAGCGTCTCGGAGCCCAGGAGTCTCCCATGATGGAGACCACCGCATCCCTGAGCCGGCGTTCCATACTAAGTATCCGTCTCTGGATAAGCGCGAAAATCTTGCCCGCTACCTCGGCGTCTTCGTAAGCCCTGTGAGCATCCGTCAGTGAGACTCCAAAGGCCCGGGCCAGCTCGACAAGCTTGTAGCTATGGTACCCCGGAACAACTATGCGGGAGAGCTCCAGAGTGTCGTAGACAGGCACACACGGAAAGCCCTCAATCCTTTTCTGCAGAAAAGCCGTGTCAAAGGAAGCGTTGTGCCCGACCAGAGGAAGGCTCTCGCACAGATTCACGATGCGCGGAGATATGTCTCCGAATACCGGGCTTTTCTCGATGTCGCCGATGTCGATGTGAGTCAGGCGAAGGGTCTTAAGCGGGACGTGCCTCATAGGGTTTACCAGCGTCGACCACCGCTCTACCGGCTCGCCGTCCCTAAAGCGAATGAAGGCAACCTCCAGGATCTCGTCGTCATCGGGTGAGAGCCCCGTCGTCTCGAGGTCGAAGGCTATATAGTCAGGAACAGGGAGAGGCATAGAGCCATCCGCCGGAATGTTGAGACTTTCATCTTTACTCAAAAAGCCCATCTCCCCGAAAAAAGACGTATAATTGTTGTTATGACGGAGGTGGTCCAAGATACTGACGATATCCGTGCTTGAAACCCCGGCGCCCGTCGTCCCCGGCGGCCTGGCCGGCGGCGCGGCAGTGGTCATCGATGTCTTGAGAGCGACCTCCTCTATATCTACGGCGATTTCTTCTGGCTGCCGGGGAGTTATCCCTGCAGAGAGCAAAGACGAGGCTCTCGCCCTGAAAAAAAGCCATCCGGAAGCGCTCCTGGGCGGTGAGATCGCCAGCAAGAAGATTGAGGGGTTCGATCTCGGGAACTCGCCTGCCGACTACTCTCCGGAAGCGGTGTCCGGAAAAGAGGTCATAATGTCCACTTCCAACGGCACAAAGGCAGTTCTGGCAGCCCAGAGAGGCGGAGCTGAGCCCATCCTAATCGCCTCATTTCTCAACCTGAGCGCCGTAGCGCGCCGGGTGTGGCACGAGATGTCCGGAAGACGGAAAAACCTAACGGTCATCTGTTCGGGAAGCCGCGGCAAGCCTTCCCTTGAGGACTTCGCGTGCGCAGGAGCCATCACCAAGGCAGTCATCGCCTTGGCCGGTAAGGGGCAGGTTTCGCCGGATGAAACGGCAAAGAAAGCGGTAGAGGTCTTCGAGAGTTACCGGGGGAACACACTGGAGATCTTGAGAGCTTCACCCCACGGTCAAGACCTAATATCACTGGGTTTCGGCGAAGACCTGCGCCGCGCCGCAGCGCTGGATTCGCTTAACGTGGTACCTGTCTTTGACGGAACAGCAATCGTAGCCCTTAGCCAGAGGTGAAACCATTGGTCGCAGCCGGAGTCATCCTAGCGTTTGGCGCGCTCCTTTACCTCTCCATCAGGGGCGTCCGCCTGCACATCGTGATGTTCACAGCCACGGCAATCATGGCCCTGACGTCAGGGTTACCTGCCGCGGAGATACTGTCTGTAATCTGGCGCTCTTTCTCCGACCGCGCGACGGTTGAGCTTGCAGCGGCAGTCTTGTCCATCGGGCTTTTCTCCACTGTTATGCACGAGACGGGCTTCCTGGACCGGGCGGTCTCGGGCCTTACGGCCTTCTTGGGAAACGTGAAGGCGGCAATCATGGCAGTTCCGGCCCTGGTCGGGACGATGCCCGTCCTCGGAGGGGCGGCTCTTTCGGCCCCTCTCGTCGACAAGCTCGGCCGTCCTCTGGACCTTCCCCCTGATCAAAAAGCGGCAATCAACCTGGTCTTCAGGCACGGGATGTTCTTCGTGTTCCCGTTCTCGACCAGCCTCATTCTGGCATCCAAACTGACCGGGTTCTCCGTACCGCGCCTCATAGCGAAGATGTGGCCCATGTCCCTTGCCCTTTGGGGCGTAGGTTACTTCGCCCTCCTCTATCGGGTACAGGTCAAGGACCGCCTGTCGCCGGGCTTCTCGCAGGGAAGCGAGGCAGAAGTGGCCGCCGCAAGCGCGGAAGACCCGGAACACGGGTCGGCGGAAGCCATGGGACAGACGAGGCTCTCCGGACTCAAGGAGTTCCTGGTGTACGGTGGTCCTCTTCTTCTGGCCCTGGCATTTGGCATCGCGTTCAAACTGCCCCTCTGGCTCGCCCTGTCCGGTGGTATCTGCATCGCGGTGGCGCTTGCCATACGGAAAGGACGCCCCCTCCCGTCCGGGGCCGCGCTCCTGAAGGGAGCAAACCTCACCCAGGTCGTAGCGATGTTCTGGATTATGGCGTTCAGGTCGTTCGTTGAGATGACGCCGGTGTTCAGGACCGTCGTAGACAAGGCGACGGCGGCCGGGGTCCCTCCCGCCCTCCTCGCCGTCTTGATCCCTCTGGCTTTCGGGTACGCCAATGCCTCCCAACAAGCTACCATAAGCGTGTTGATCCCGGTCCTCGTTCCGACGTCGGGCAGCGATGCGCTGAGGCTGGGCTTCACGTCGCTCATCTACGGGAGCTCGTTCGCCGCCTACTTCTTCTCGCCGCTCCATATGTGCCAAGTCCTTACCTGCCAGTACTACGGCGTGAACATACAGGCGATATACAAGCGGAACTGGCCCGTCTTGGCGGGGTTTATGGTTGTGCTGGGGTTGTTTTACCTGTCCGTAGCGGCTCTCTAGGAAAGCGCCGCGGAAGAAGCTGCGGGACCGCCGTCACTTGTCACCGGGGCCTCTAAGCCCCAGGAGCTCTTGCATGCGCGCGGCGTTTAGCGCCGCCTGGCCCCTGTGGCAGTTGTTATATAGCACATAGACCTCGTCGGCCTTATTCTCCATGTCCTGGATTCTCTTCACCCAGGGCATCATCTCTTCGTCGGTATAGAGGTAGTCGTATCTCTCCCAGGCTTCTTTGTGGTTGAACCACTTGGCGGCGTTCCTTCCATGAAACCTCACATACGCCGGACTGGACGTTACCAGGGACACCTTGGGAAAGAGGCCCGGAAGGCTCGGCTCGTCGACGCAGCAGAAGGCCGTACCCGAATCGCGCAGCGACCGGTAGACATCCTCTCTGGCCCAGCTTCTGTTGCGGAACTCCACCACCGCCGGCGCCATGGGAAGAAGCGTGCCGAGGGAGTTTATGTAATCGAGGTTATCCCTAGAGTACTTAAACGACCACGGGAACTGGTAGAGGATGCACCCCAAGACACCCGCCTCGGCCATGGGGGCCACGCCTTCGGCGAAGGTCGCTATCTCCTTCTCCAGTTCAGACCGTCCGGGTATCTCGTGGGTGATGGTCCTGTGGGCTTTGACCGTGAAACGGAAGCCCGGAGTAACCCTGGAAGCCATGCTCTGCATTGTCTTTGCGGATGGCTGGCGGTAGTAGGTGAAGTCAATCTCCACACACGGAAACCGCTCCGCGTAGTACTCGAGGAACTGACGGGGCTGCATGTTTTCGGGGTAGAAGACGCCTTTCCAGTCGGAGTAGCTGAAACCGGCCGTGCCTACGTAGATCCTACCCTTTTTCGCAGTATCCGCTTCCACAGGCGCTCTCCTCCCCCTAGACCTGCGAGAGACTCAATAGACTCAATGAGGGAAAAGGCCGCCTTAGCTCAAAACCCCGAGCTCCTACTAAAACGGCCTTCTCCCCTAAACGCTCCACATGCTCCCATGCATCTTTAATGTAGGGAGCCCCGCGTACTACCCCACCGGATAAGCCTAACTGCCGGATAGGCTACCTACCGGTTTGGTCTTGGCTAACCCGTGATGTACTTCTCCTGGGGCCGCTCCCAAGACAAGATCTCGCCTTCCTTGAAGAAAAGCGCGATCTCGCGCTTGGCCGACTCCTCTGAGTCTGACCCGTGGACCAGGTTGTTGGAGATATCAAGTCCGTAATCCCCGCGGATGGTCCCCGGCGCGGCCTTGGCCGGGTCGGTCGCGCCCATCACAGCCCTTACGTTGGCTATAGCGTTGGGACCTTCCAAGACCATGGCGACAATCGGAAGGGCCGTTATATACTCGATGAGCCCCTGGAAGAACGGCTTGCCCTCATGCATCGCGTAGTGCTTCCTGGCCAGAGCTTCGTCAACCTGCATGAGCTTCATGCCCGCAAGCCGGAGGCCCTTCTTCTCAAACCTGGATATGATCTCGCCGCAGAGGCCCCGGGCCACCGTGTCAGGTTTGAGCAATACCAGTGTTCTTTCTACCAAAGCGCTACTCCCCTTTGATTGCCTCGACGGTGCTCCGGTCGAGCCTCATGACTACTTCGGTCATCAGGCTGACAACGGCGTCGAAGTCGTCCCTATGGATTATGCCTGAGTGACTGTGGATGTATCTTGTGGGCACACCCACGACCAGGCTCGGAACGCCTGCTTTATAGACATGCATTCTACCGGCGTCGGTCCCGCCGCCCGGCATAGTGTTGAACTGAGGCTTCAAACCAATCGACTTGGCGGTATCCACCACGAAGTCACGAAGCCTCCTGTGTCCTATCATGGACGAATCATACAGGAGGATACTCGGGCCCTTCCCCAGCTTCGACTGGGCCTCGTGAGGCTTGACTCCGGGAGTGTCCCCGGCGATATCGGTCTCGATGGCGAAACCTATGTCGGGTTCTACTACCGCAACGCTTGTGTTCGCGCCCCTCAGGCCGGGTTCTTCCTGTACGGTGCCCACGCCATAAACGGTGTTGGGATGGTCTTTCCCCTGGAGACCCTTTATGACCTCCATGAAGACCGCGCACCCGATCCTGTCGTCCCATGCTTTGCCCACGAGGTACTTGGGGTTCTTCATCTGGGTGAAGTTTGAGACGGGGATGACCGGATCGCCCGGCATTACTCCCATAGCCTCAGCGTCCTCCCTGCTCGACGCCCCGATGTCGATGAACATGTCCGACTTCTGGGTAACTTTGTTGCGGTCCTCGTCCCGCAAAATATGAGGAGGTTTTGAGCCTATGATCCCCAGAACGTCTCCCGAGCGTGTTTTCACCGTAACCCGCTGGGCCAGCATGACTTGCTCCCACCATCCACCGAGGGTCTGGAACTTGAGGAAGCCTTCGTCGGTGATGTACGTAACCATCATGCCGATCTCGTCCATATGGCCCGCGAGCATGATCCGGGGTGTTTCGGCCGAACCGGTCTTTTTGCAGATGATGCTCCCAAGGTTGTCCCGACTTATCTTACAAAAACCGGTCATCTTGGTCTTTATGTAGTGTCTTACCTCATCCTCAAACCCGGGAACGCCCGAAAGCTCGGAGATCTCCTTGAGAAGCTCCAACCGTTCCTCCAACTGACTGCCTCCCTTGCTATGTTTGGTGTGACGTCACTGAAGGTGAATAGTTCTCTCATGCACTACCTGAAAACCTTTTTCACACAGAAAATGAATAGACCCTGGCGCTTCATCTCGCGGCAAGGTCTATTCGTTCGCTGTGTGATCCTCTTCTTTACCGGTTCTCGGTAAAATAACTATCACCTTTCTTAATGCTTATTACGAGCTCGCACACTGGGTTTCGGTTTCCCCCACAAGCCCCCTCTTGTACTCGCTCGCCTTTACGGACGTGGCCTTGAACCCCTTCTTCGCTTCCTCCAAGGCGACCCACGGGTCGACCTTCTGACCGCAGGTGAACACGTCCAAAGCTGCGTACCCCAGTTCCGGCCACGTGTGAATTGAGAGATGGGATTCGGAAATCACCACAACACCGCTTACTCCTTGGGGCGAAAACCTGTGAAAGGCCGTCTCTCTCACTTCCGCTCCGGCGGAGATAGCCGCACTGACCAAGATATCCCGGATCTTATCGAGATCGTTTAGTATGCTGAACTCGCACCCGTAGATCTCAGCCAGGATGTGTCGGCCCAACGCCTGCATTGTCAATTCCCAGCCCCCTTTCAGGTAATGAACAACCTCTCTGGATGAATGGAGGGTATAGTTCGTCACCCAAAAGACGAACCAAACAAGATTCTAGGATGAACCCCCCCCTCTGTCAATCAAAATACAACGTCCGATTGCGTCAACCTACTGTAGGAATGCCACCCCACCACCTGCATGCCGGTGTCACAGAATACTCGCATGACTGATTGACCTAAGCCACTGTCGCAGCGGGGTTACCTTCCCCGCCAACACTGGCA
>DUSU01000099.1 GCA_012842425.1 Candidatus Fermentithermobacillaceae bacterium
AGAGAAGAAAGAGCCAAGAGATAGCCCTCAGCGCAAGGGTACGTAGACTCGCCTCGCTGGTGTCACCCAACCTTGTCCTTTTCTTCCCGGTCTGTCACGTAGCATAGCCTATTCGGCAACAGCCTCCGATACAATACTTGTCGGCGCAGGTGAGTACGAAGAGAACCTGATAATCAACGGAAAGAAGATCGTACTCCTGTCCACGGACGGTGCCGAAGCAACCATCATAAAGCCTGCTGTGAAAGACGAAGATACGATCCATATTACTGGCAACACAGATGGGGTCCAGATCGGTAGTGAGGATTACGGGTTCACAATCATAGGGGCCGATGGACCTCCGGGTATCGAGAGGGCTGCAATCTACCTGCAAGGACCTCACTCTAACACACATATCGAAGGTAACGTCATTGAAGCCAACGGGGATTCAGCGATCCTCACCGAGTGGGGTGCTGCGGTTTCCGGCCTTGTGATAACTGGGAACGAGATCTCCGGTAAGACCTTCGCCGGAGACCATCCTGCAGGACAGGGCACGCAAGAGCAGTACACGCTACCGAACGTCCCACGTGCACTCGTGTACATTGGTGGGACGAATAAAGCCAACATCACCTTCACTCACAACCAAGTCACCGGTGTGGCCGGAGGACGAAACGAGAAAGGCAAGCCCCAGGGCAATGCCGTTGTCAACATCGATTCTGTCGGTGCGCTGATTGCGCATAACTCCTTCTCAGGCCATACAGCCTGGACAGGAGCTAGCCTCCGAGCCAGGGGGACCGACACGGTCATCAGAGACAACGTGTTCTCCAGCGGCCCCTTGCTAGGCGTCCATGTGTTCCTCGGTAACGGCACTGTTGTGGGCGGGGCCGATGCTGTGGTGGCATCGAACACCTTTGACCGTGCCGCTCACGTCGTGGGTGGATCCCAGGTGTTCAGCAATATCCAGAGCGCTGTTGATGCCGCCTCATCCGGAGATACGGTTAAGGTTGCAGCCGGAACATACCTGGAGAATGTGGTCATTCGCGGAGGTAAGGATAAACTGAGACTGACCGGAGCAGGGTCTGAGAAGACGACCATTGCGCCTGTGTCTGGCCGTGCAGTTGCTCTGCAGGGCTACCCGGAAGGGCGTCCCATCAGTCGTATCGAGATTGAAGGCTTTACACTCAAGCCGGTCGACGGTGCTCCCTTGATTGCCCTTTCATCTACCCCGGACAACAATCCTTACACCAAGGACCTGGTTCTTCGTGATATCGTGATTGCTCAAGGGCAATTGGGCATCATCCTAAACGCAGTCGACGGTGTCACACTCGAAGATGTGCATCTGAGCAACGTCGCTGGTGAAGCGGGTGCGCTAGAACTGAGTGGTGTCAGTGGGTTTACAGCCACAGGATGCACGTTTGAGAATAACAAAGTCGCTATTAGGCTGCAGCCCACTGGTGAAGGTGACATCGGACAAGGATACGGACCAAACGGTGTTATCGTGATCACTCAATCCACCTTCCAGGGGAACGAGATCGACATCGACAACCAGGACGACGAAGTCAAGATTGATGCTTCGCTCAACTGGTGGGGAGACAAGAGGGGCCCCGACGGTGATAAGTTACTGGGTGAGGTCAAGTCTGTTCCTTGGTACGTAGATGCCAATATGACCACGCAATCTGACCAACTAGCGCTCACCTGTCAGATCGACGGCAATGGCAGTGTCACTTTAAGGCTGGGTGACAATGAGTACAAGCACGACGAAGACGTATTATGGAACTATGGAGACGAGGTGCAGCTTGTCGCAACGCCAGGTTCGGGCTGGAGATTCTCCAGGTGGGAAGGCGACATCAGCGGGGCCCCGGCTACTTCACGCGAGATTGCCATCGTTATGGATGGTAACAAGGCTGTCACGGCCGTATTCACGAGAATACCCACTGACCCGGGTCCAGGGACAGGTGGTCCTCCCAGCGGGCCAGTTGAGCCTCCTGTCATCGCTCCGTCGGTAACCGGAACGGTAGAAGCCGAGGTCGGCGGGACGGTTGAACTCGAAGACGGAAGCGCAGCGGTGGAACTGCCTGCCAACGCGGTTCCGGAAGACGTGACCGTGACGTTGGCTCCTGTGACCGAGGTCACCCAGCCTACTACTGGCATGGTCATGATAGCCGGAAAGGTCTTCGAGATTACGGCTGAGACCGAAGACGGGGAGCTCGTCACCCAGTTCTCCGAGCCCATAACCCTCACGTTCAAACTGACTCAGGAGGAACTGGAGGAAGCCGGGGTGGACGTTGACGACCTCAAGGTCTTCTACTGGGATGAGAAGGCGGGAGCATGGATAGCTCTACCCACCAGGGTTGATCCTGAGACGGGTACGGTCACGGCTGTAACCGACCACTTCACGGTGTTCGCCGTCATGGCCAAGCCCGACATGCCCGCGCTCAGCGACATAGAAGGTCACTGGGGTGAGAAGGATATCCTGAGGCTGGTAAGCCTTGGAGTTGTAGGCGGCTACGAAGACGGCACGTTCCGTCCCGAGGCCGGGATCACCAGGCAGGAATTCGCGAAGATGGTGGTACTGGCGGCAGGTCTTGAGCCTGATGTCGAACCCGAGCTTACCTTCGCGGATACAGATGAGATCGCAGAGTGGGCGAGAGGGTACGTGTCTGCGGCTGTGAAGGCCGGGATCATCACCGGAGTAGGCGACAACCGCTTTGCTCCGACAGACCCGGTGACCAGGGCTCAGGCAGCCACGATGATAATGAGGTCGCTCGGCGAGGTAGAGACGGCTCTCGAACTCACGTTTGCGGATGCCGAGACGATCCCCGAGTGGGCCAAGGCGGCGATCTTGGGTGCCGTGGAGAAGGGTATCGTGACCGGGTTTGAAGACAACACCTTCAAGCCTGACCTTAGCGCCACAAGGGTTCAGGCTGCGAAGATGCTTTCGAAACTCACCGTGGTGAGGTTCGAAGACTAGAGATAGGACCTAGACGGTTCGAGCATGAGCGCGCTGCCTCAGGTGGGAGATATCTCACCTGAGGCTTTCTTGTGCGCAGGGCTGGTGCCGCCCGTAAGCTGAGGACCTCTACGGCGGACACAGCAGCAACCATAGCCGGTCTTAGCCTTGCCTGGTCCCGCTCAAGCGAAAGCTTACGAAATCTTTCGGAAGCTTGAGAAAAGCCCTGGCGAGGAGGAGACAGCCCGGGGCGGCAATAACTAGGAGACAGAAACACAGGACAGCCATCACACAGCCATCACGAAGAGGCAACGATCAAGGGCAAGAAGGGGAAGGGCTTGGATATCGCTCCATGAGCAAAACCGGGCAACGCGGCAAGAGAGCGATCAGATATCGGAGGCTTAGAGATCCGAGGGGGTATTTCTTATGCCTGCTACATCTAGCGAAGCCGAAACTAGGGGCGATCCTCCGGCGGACCGGTTCCGCTACACCGACCTCCACTGCCACATACTGCCCGGGATGGATGACGGCGTTTCAAGTTGGGATGAAGCCATCGCCCTGGCCAAGAACGCAGTGAAGAGCGGCGCTTTTCGAGTTGTCGCCACACCCCATGTGATGCGGGGCGTGTATGCCCCAAGGCCCGGCGACATCAAAGAAAAGGTTCTCGAACTCAAGTCTCGCCTCCGCGACTCTGGTATTTCCTTGGCCGTAACTCCGGGTTCTGAAGTATACCTTGCCTCCGGGACGGCTCGCGAGTACCGGGCGGGCAAACTGCAGACCATCGGCGACGCCGGTTACCTCTTGGTCGAGCTCCCGCCCCTACGTTTGCCGGCGTACGCGCGGTCTGAACTCAATGCTCTACGCGCGGCCGGCGCGGGAGTGATACTTGCCCACCCCGAAAGAAACCGGGGGCTCTGCCGGAACCTAAAGGTCCTCACGGAGCTCCTTGACTACGGCGTTCTCTTCCAGATCAACGCCGGGAGCCTTACCGGCGCTTTCGGCAAAGAGGCGCAGGGCTGCGCCGAGTTCCTGGTGAGGGAGGGCCTCGTCCACTTCATAGGCTCAGACGCCCATTCGGGACTGCCTGCGGGAGTCTCCGGTGTCGGAGCAGACATTTCAGAAGCTCTCGAACGGCTGGTGAGGCTTTCTCCTTCCGGCTCCGCCTTCCTGGATCAGGTTGAGGCGAGAGTTATGAGGCTATTGTCAGGGAAACTGTGAGCGCGCCGCTCTCGCTGCACTGCTCTACTCTACTTGCTTCGAGTTTTCAAGATGATTTAGGAAAACCCGGCTCTTCCTTTCCCCGATACCAAAGAAAATCCAAGCGAGCGAGGTAAATTCCCTCCGTTACTCTTTCGATACATAGGGAGCAGGGGGGGATTCCTTATGTCCATTGAAGAGACAAGGACTGCTACAGATTCTTCATCAGGTGGAGAGCGCCAGATAGTGGCCTTTTCGCTAGGGCAGGAAACGTATGGTGTGGATATTGCCTCGGTCCGCGAGATCATCCCCATCCAGAAGATAGTCCCTGTTCCACGCGCTCCTGACTTCGTGGAGGGCATCATCAATCTCCGCGGGAGAATCGTCCCGGTCCTCGACCTCCGCAAGCAGTTCGGCTTTGAAGAGAAAAAGGGCGACCCGAACCAGCGTATCGTGCTGGTTGAAGCCGGACAGGACTCGATCGGCGTTATCGTGGACTCGGTTTCTTCCGTGCTCAGGATCTCCGAGGGTTCAATCGAGCCGGCAGCCACCGTGGTGGTGGGCAATGAGATTGAGTATATCCAGGGTATCGCCAAGGTCGGAGAAGAGCTGATCGTGCTCCTTGACCTAACCAGAATCATATCGGATGCCGAGAAGCGGACTCTTCGCGAGGCCGATCTCCGGGCAGCCGTAGTGCAGTGAGGACGATATGGCAGACATTCGCGATGAGTTTGGGCAAGATCTCGAGATCTTGCTGGCCGAGGTAGGAGAGCTCCTGGCCGTCACCGAAGAAAGCCTGGTCGAGCTCGAGAAGTCGCCTGATAACGCGGATATCGTCCAAGAACTCTTCCGCGTCATGCACACCATCAAGGGTGGCGCCGCGACCTTAGGGCTTCAGGAAGCGGTTGACGTAAGCCACGGTATGGAGAGCATCCTCGACCAGATACGTTCCGGGGAGAGGACACTTACCACCGAGCTCCTAAACGTGCTCTTTCAGGCGGTAGACTGGCTGAAAGAGTGGAAAGCGGCCCTTACAGAGAGACGTGAAGTCCCTCCAAACGCCGAATTGGTGGAGATCATACGGATTGCGGCCTCTGAGGTTGCTGCGACAAGCACTGAGGGAGGGCAGTCTGACGCTGGAGTTGCGAGCGCCGGAACTGCCGGCTCCATATCTGCCGGTCACGATTCTGCGGCGCCCGCTGAGGCTTGCGATGAGACAACGAAGAGCCTGGACACGGCCGTCTCCGAGGGCAAGAATGTTTCGGTATTGACGGTCAGGTTCCGTTCCGATGCGCCTCTTCTCTCGGTGCGTTGCTTCCAGATACTCACCTTGCTCGACGACATAGTGGAAGTGGTGGCTTCGACGCCTTCACGAGAGGAAATCGAGGAGGACAAGGCCACTTCTACGCTGCTTGTTTACATAGTTGCAGACGATGGCGGCGAAGCGGCCAGGGAACTGGTCACCGCCAGCCCGGATGTCTCAGAGGTGACGCTCGAGAAGTATCAGCATGCCGGCCGGGGTGATGCCATCAGGAATGGTGTCGCCCACGGTGAGGCGTCGGGAGCCGGAGCTCCCGGAGTCAAGTTGCCCGGGGCCGGAGCAGCGGGCGCCGACACAGCCGTAGGAACCTCGAAAGCCGGGGCATCTGGAGAGCACACGGGCGGAACCGCAAGGTCTGCTCCGGCCAAACCCGGGCAATCAAATCAGGACGCGCCGGTCCCCCGGAGGTCAGAGCTCGGAAGGACCGTAAGGGTGGATGTCGGCCTCTTGGACTTCCTCATGAACATGGTGGGCGAGCTCGTCATCGACAGGACGAGGCTCTCGCAGATAGCCACACAGCTCATGAGAAACCCCGATACGGCAGCCGTCGGCAGCGAGATCGGGTCTCTCGCAGCTCACCTCCAGAGGACATCCTCGGAGCTGCAAGAAGGTATCATGCAGGCCAGGCTCCTGCCGGTGAAGAGCATCTTCTCCAAGTTCCCCAGGATGATGCGGGACCTCAGCCGTCGCTGCGGGAAAGAGATCGACTTCGAGATCGAGGGCGAAAACACCGAGCTCGACCGGACGGTCCTCGAGGCCATCGACGACCCACTTATCCACATCCTCAGAAACTCCGTGGATCACGGGATAGAGCTGCCTGAAAAACGTATCGCGGCGGGTAAGTCCCCGAGAGGGCGGGTAGTGCTGTCGGCGGTCCACGAGGAGAACCAGGTGGTTGTGAGGGTCGAGGACGACGGCGCAGGCATAGATGCGGAGAAAGTAAAGCGTTCGGCTGTCAGGAAAGGACTCATCTCAGAGGAAGTAGCCCAGAAACTCTCTGAGAAGGAGGCTCTGGAGCTCATCTTTATGCCCGGGTTCTCGACTGCCGAAGTGGCAACCGAGGTTTCGGGACGCGGAGTCGGTATGGACGTGGTGAGAGCCAACCTTGAGAAGGTTAACGGCCAGATCGAGGTGCGCACGAAACTGGGTGAGGGCACCGTGGTCACCCTCAGGCTACCTCTCACCCTCGCCATCATGCGGGCCCTCTTGGTGAGATGCAAGGATCAAGTCTACGCTATCCCCACATCATCGGTGGAAGAGGTCTTGTCCATGGCCGACGTCACCGTTGGAAGCATTCAGGGGAAACCCGCCATGAACGTCAGGGGAAAGGTAATCCCGCTTATCTCCCTGGAAGGTGCCCTCAGAGACGACCTCTGGTCAGGTAACGGACACAGGTATGCTCTTCTCACCAGGTCCAGCGACCAGCCGCTGGCGCTCGGCGTGGACGGACTCATTGGTGAAGAGGAGATCGTGGTCAAAGAGATGGGGCACATGCTTTCAAGGCTCAAGGGCATAGCGGGCGCGACGATACTAGCCCAAGGGGATCCTGCAGTAATCCTGGATGTCAACAGGGTTATCTAGAGGATAGAGGCTGTCCCGGAGCCGCTTGGAAACTCCCAGGAGTCGTGAGGCATCGTCTTACATCTGTGTGGAGGAGTTATGCAAAAAGAAGCGCTGGAGTATTCGCGGTTCCATGAGTTGGCCGTCCTTGGGCTGGAAAGGGCTAGGGCGGTCCTCTCGGCTTATACCGGGAGGCCTCTCAGGCTGGCAGCGGTGCGTAGCGATTATGTCGAGCTAAACAGAGTGCCGTTCCTCTCCGGCCCGCCCGAACAGGTAGTGCTCAGTTCTTATGTGACTTTCGGTGGGGATATAGAAGGGCAGCTCCTGATATTCTTCAGACCCGAGTCGGTCGAGAAACTGGCAAGTCTCCTGGCGCCCCACGTCTTCGGACCCCTTGGAGGCCAAAGGAGCGCCGCCCTACTTGACTCGCTGATCGGCGAGATCGCAAACGTGGTCGGTTCGGCCGTCCTCAACGAGGTGGCGGACGGTTTCAACATCAAAATCGTACCCGTGCCTCCTGTGATTGTCCGGGAGATGGCGGGAGCGGTCATAAGCACCGCCACGGCTTACGCGGGGTTGGATGGCGACTCGGCTTACGTGGCCTACATGAAAGCCACGCTCGATGAGGAGAACGCGAGTTTTGAGATAGTATTCCTGCCCAGGATGGGCAATTTGCAGGGCACATCACAGAAGACGGTGTAATCGGATGCGGAATTCCCTAGTAGTCGGCCTTGCTGAGGTTAAATGGTCGGTTTTGCCTGAGGACGTCTTGGTGGCGTTCTCGCTGGGTTCCTGCGTCGGGGTGGCGCTCTGGGACCCCGTGCTTAAGGCCGGGGCGATGGCCCACGTCATGTTGCCTTCTTCATCGAGGGGCAGGAAACCGGCAGAAAACGGTGTGGATGCCTGCCGGATTTCTCGCTTTGAGAAGCCGGGCAAGTACGCAGATACCGCAGTCGAGTACGCGGTTCGATGCCTCACTGCCATAGGGGCCGAACCGTCGAGGATGGTGGTGTGGATGGCAGGGGGAGCCCACGTCATTCCCGGGTTCACTCTGCCGACCGGTGACATCGGAGCAGCCAATATCCGGGCCGTAAGCGAAACTCTCAAGCGGCTCGGCCTTCCTGAACCAAGACAGGATGTTGGCGGGGACTACGGACGCACCATGAGGCTCTACGTTGGCGAAGGACGGGCTACCGTGTACTCGGTCTCGCGCGGCGAGAAAGAGATCTAGAAGAAGACAGTCTCAATGGGCAATAGGCAATGTGGAAAGGGTGAAAAAGGTTGCCGAAAGTGTTGGTTGTCGACGATGCCATGTTCATGAGGTCAAAGGCATCAAAGCTGCTGTCCCAAGAAGGGTACGAAGTGGTCGAAGCATCCAACGGGGCTGAAGCAGTAGAGGCATACAAGGCCGAAAAGCCGGACCTGGTACTCATGGACATCACCATGCCCGTCATGGATGGAATCGAAGCGGTGAAGAATATCAAGGCTTACGACAGTGAAGCTAAGGTCGTAATGGTCACGGCTCTCGGCCAGAGGAGCATGGTCCTGGAGGCCATTCGGGCAGGTGCCAAGGATTTTGTCGTCAAGCCGTTCCAGGCGGACAAGCTTCTTGAGGCAGTGAAAAGACTGTGCCCGAATGCCTAACCGGAAGCACTCATAAGAGGGTATCTGTCCTCATCGCGGATGACTCCGTTTTCATGAGGCATATGCTGCGGCGTATTCTCGGACGGCATCCTCGGATAGAGGTTGTCGCGGAAGCCCGGGACGGGCTTGAGGCAATCGAGAAAAACCAGCAGGTTATGCCGGACGTAGTCGTCCTGGATGTGGAAATGCCCCGGGTGGACGGACTATCGGCCCTCAAGGTCATGATGGCCCAGAGGCCTGTCCCGGTAGTAATGTTCTCATCGCTCACCCACAAGGGAGCGCAAGTTACGCTGGAAGCGCTCTCAGCGGGAGCCGTAGACTTCCTGCCCAAACCTGCTTCGGGGTTTGAGCTGGACACGGCGGCAGAGGAGCTGTGCCGGAAAGTACTGGCGGCGGCTTGCGCAAAACCCCGGGTGAGGGAAGAGCTCGTGGTCGCGAACAGAGAAGCTGTGCGCCCAAGCCAGCAAGCGGAGCCAAGCGACCTGAAGGCTCACCGCGAAGCGGGAGCTCTCGTCATCATCGGTGCTTCAGCAGGTGGCCCGCAAGCACTTGAGGAGTTGGTGCCGGACCTGCCGGGAGACCTTGAGTCGGGCGTCATAGTCTGCCAGCATATGCCCGCGGGGTTTACCGCTTCCATGGCCAGAAGGTTGGATACGGTCTCTGCGCTTCCGGTACGGGAAGCGTCTGACGGAGAGGTGGTCCGCGCAGGGGAGATCCTTGTGGCGCCCGGAGGGTATCATCTCAGGGTTTTCCGGAGCGAAGGTGGCAAGGGCGTCAGGGTCTCCAGGGACAACGCGCCTCCCGTACACGGCGTAAGACCTGCGGTGGACGTAACGCTTGAGGACGCCGCTTCCATATACGGAAAAAGGCTAATGGTAGTCATCCTTTCGGGAATGGGAAGCGATGGGTCGCGCGGGGCAAAGAAGGCCAAAGAAAGTGGCGCCAGAGTGATCGTGCAGGATGAGAGCACTTCGGTTGTGTGGGGTATGCCCAGAGCTTGCTATGAACTGGGGATCTCAGACAAGATGTTGCCCATTGACCAGATAGCGGGAGAGATTGCGGCGTTCTCGCACTCCGCGCTTGCGCACTGATGCGCGGCTCTTGAGCGTTGAGATCTTGAGCGTGAGTAGATGACCCAAGGTGGAGAGGAAACGGAAGTGGCCAAGGAACTCATAGATCCCAAAGATGATATTCGTGCGTACGGGGCCGATTACGTTCACTTCTGCTTGAGGCTCAAGAAGCTCAGCGGTATTGACCTTTCCTCGTACAAGTCACGACAGATGCATCGGCGGCTCCAGAACTACCGTAACCGCCTGGGGTTTTCCGATTTCTACACCTTTTCGGTAGCCCTTCAAAAAGATGAGCAGAAGCTGAAGGGGCTACTGGACTTCATTACGATCAACGTATCGGAGTTTTTCCGCAATCCCGAGCAGTGGAGGATCCTCCGGGAATCAGTGCTTCCAACGCTCGTGGTGTACAGGTCCGGCCAGCCTGTCAGGGTATGGAGCGCGGGGTCGTCGGCAGGGCAAGAGGCCTACTCCCTCGCCATTAGCGTGCTTGAGGCCGGCGGCGTTCCCAAGGTATTGGGCACCGACATAGACGAAGCGAGCCTCAAGAAAGCGAGGGCGGGGATTTACTCATCCGAAGAGATAAAGGGTGTCAGCAAGGTCTATCTCACAAGGTACTTCGAGCCGCACGGAGACGGATACAGGGTCCGGGAGATCCTCCGCCGAGCAGTTGCGTTTGAGCGGGGTAACCTCTTGACCGATGAGTATCCCAACGACCTCGACCTGGCAGTCTGCCGAAACGTTCTTATCTACTTCACCGACCAGGGAAAACAGCGGGTTTTGAGAGGCTTGGCCGACTCCCTGAGGCGCGGCGGGGTCTTGTTCACAGGCGCAACGGAACCTGTTTTCAACCCGGCGTCTTACGGCCTGAGCCAAATGCATCCGTTCTTCTACCAGCGTAGTTAGGAGGTAATCATATGTTGAAAGCGGGACTGGTGAATCCTTTCGTAGAGTCGGCCTATAAGTTCCTCCAGGATGAAGTCCATATGGAGGTGACGAGAGGGCAGCTAAGACTCGAAACCTCCAAGGCCACTCAGGGCGAAATCAACGTGGCTTTGGGTGTTGCCGGAGACGCCGAGGGAATTGTCATTTACAGCATGTCGGAGAAGGTTGCCAAGGCCATTGCCTCGGCCCTCTTGGACGATGTCGTCCCGGTCTTCAACGAGCTCGCCGAGTCATCCATCGCGGAAATGGGGAACATCATCACCGGCCAAGCGGCTGCTGGGCTGGAAGAGCACGGGTATGTCTGCAAGCTCACTCCGCCCACCATCATCGCGGGGAAGGGCGTAATGATATCAACCGTAGATATCCAGCGCTTGGTCATCCCGATAGAGCTCCCTGTCGGACTCATGGAGATCTCGGTGGCGCTCCGCTATTACAACCGGAAGTAGACCCTGATACAGCCAAGACACAGCCCGGACATACAGCCAGAACGCGCAGCATTCGTGTCCAGATACATAGGGAAAAACGGAACACGGGCAGGTGTTTCTCCGTCAATCCGAGAAGGATCCATAGACATAAGGGTTGTCTAGCAGGTCAATTGGAACCGGATGGGAGACAAAGCGGATGCCCGGTAAGAGAGCGCGGAGAAAGCATCTGGGCCGTGGTGAGCAGCTTGAGTTCTTGGATGCTCTGGAAGGCACAAGTAGTTCGGGGACAAAACGCCCTGAGAGGGCGGACAATGACAATGCAGCGACGCGCCCGGGGGCGGCAAGTCGCGCCCGCAGGGCCCGTAGGGAAGCGCGCGCTCAAGTGGCGGCCACCGCAGTGACCGGTGAGGTGCGCCCTAGGAGGAAGCGCAACCCTAAGTGGGGCGAGATGATCGCCATACTTCTGTTACTGGTGCTTTCGGGCATAGCCGCATACAATCAGGGACTCCTCGATGGGGCCGTTGCCTGGGTCACGGGAACTGCCGCAGTTGAGCCTGGACATACGGATACGACCGGGCAACAAGGCCCGCAAGGTGAGCCCGGGCAGACCGGCTCAAGTGGAGAGACAGATGGTTCCGGTCAGGGTGATCCCCAAGGGTCTACCGGAGGACCCGGTCAGTCGGGCGACCCATCCACGGGCGGAGAGAACGGGACCGGATCCGGCGGCTTACTTGCCCCCATGGAAATGGCTCTTTCTGCCCGCGCCCTGTATCTCACTATGGATACCGCAGGTACCCCTTCGCGGATGGCTTCCATCATGAAGTACATGAGGTCCCACGAGGGGCTAAACTCATTTGTGATAGATATCAAGGACAACAACGGCCGCGTTCCCACCAAGCCGCCGGAGCATATCCCCGCGCGGGCCGGGAGTTATAGCCATCTACCGGGCCTCATACAGATCCTGGCCGACCTGGACTACTACATGATCGCACGTATCGTGGCTTTTCAGGATCCATATCGCGCAGAGCAGGAACCTGAGCGCGCAATCCGCCGCGCCGACGGAAGCCTCTGGCGCGATCGCGACGGCAGGCTTTGGCTGAACCCCTACGACAAGAAGAACTGGGAGTACGTGAGAGACGTCGCCCTTTGGGCCGTCGAGATGGGCTTTCACGAGATCCAGCTCGACTACGTGCGGTTCCCCGACAGCGCAAGAGGCCTGGAGAAGTCGGGGACTGTCCTAATGCCCGGCTATGAGGAGTACGAGACCCGCGGCGACTGCATCGCTGCTTTCTTGGAGTACATGAGCGAGGCTCTCGAAGGCAAGGCATACTTGAGCGCTGACATTTTCGGCTTTGCCACCATCGCTGCCGACGACATGGGTATCGGCCACAAGTGGGAGCAGCTCGCGGATTCGGTAGACTTCATGTGCCCTATGGTCTATCCCTCTCACTACTACAACCCGGGCATCTACGGTTTCCAGGTGCCCGAAGCCCATCCTTACGAAGTGGTGTACAAGGCTATGGCCGAGGCGTTGGAGAGGTCGGAAGGTCTGAGGGCGAAGACACGTCCCTGGCTGCAGGACTTCTCCATGCGCATTAAGTACGGCCCCGAAGAAGTATCGGGCCAGATCCGCGCGACCTTCGAGCACGGCATCCGGACCTACATGCTCTGGAACCCCGCCAACAACTACACCGACGGGGTGGAGTATGTGCCTGAGGTGGAGATCCCCGAAATCCCCGGAGACCCCTCAGGCTCTTGACTTGAGGTGAAGATCCGCGAGATTCCCGGAGACCTCTAAGGCTTCCGGGGGAGATCCCTGACAGGATACCCCAAGGCCGCTGGGGTGAATACTCCTGAGATTACTGAGGCTCCCGAGGACACTGAGCCCCTTTGCGGCATCGGTTGCATTCAATGAGCGCCGATGCCTGAACCCGCGGGGGATAGGACTTGCGAATGCTTGCACCGGTGGCTTTATGCCGCGCGGACGTTTTCACCGGTGGATGTATCCCGGTGGGAAATGTCACGGGTGGAAGCGTTCTGCGGGAAATATGCACAGGTGAAAACGTCGCCTCAGGATCCGTGCACCTGTGGAAGCGTTCTGCGGGACATTTCCACAGGTGGAGGTATTTCCCTCAGGTTTTCGTAGGTACGCTGGGATTTTAGCACGGACAGAACTCCGCGGGTCGAGGGATGACTTCCAGCCCCAAATCCTGAGCCGCTGTTAACATAACCTCTCGCCTCTACATACCATGGAGCACAGAGAAAGGAGGTTATTAGCGTGCTTAAGATCGGTTGTGCCTGCAAAGTGCTGGAGACCGTCGAAAACATCCTAGACCTGCTCAAGAACCCTCGATTTGGCCTCAAGGAGATTAAGGACGAAGTCAAGGATATAGAAGAAGCCGTCGGCAATCTGGTGCCTGTTAAAGGGCCTCTCAGCACCGGTCCGTTCTCCGTTACGATTCCTTCGAAGATCAAGGTCAGCGTCCAGAACGTAGGGAGTAAGGGCTGCGTTGACGCGGTTGTAAGGCTTTTCGACATCGAGTGCTGCCCGCCGAAGCAGATAGATTGCAAGGTCCTGAGAAACATCGGGCGTTGCTGCGCCGAGGACACATGGCTTGCCGCCCCCGAGGGCGCCCGCGTCCTTGAGGTGGTCATCTGCCCGAAGCCCGATAAGGCGTCCATAAGAGGTTTTGTAACGGTTCAACCCATGGCCGTCAACGCGTCGAACCCCGATGCATTGCTCAACTTCAGGGCTTGCGACCTGCTTCCCGTAGTATGCCCGTTCTGCAAGAAGGAGAAGGACCGCTGCGACGCCTGTGAGGAGATGGAGATCGAGCCCAATGGGGGCTAATCCCGGCGCTCCTAAATAGTCTCGTCCGAGATAGTCTAGAGATAGCTTAGAGATAGTTTCGAGATGGATCAGAAACAGCTTTGTGATGGCTGATGGATCGCGTGATGGCGACCGGAGGTGGCAAATTCATAGACTCCGCCTGCAGGCTTTAGGCCGGCCGGCAAGCGGAGTCTATTTGGCTCCGGGGACTTACCTCGGGGTGTAGTTCGGCGCTTCCTTTGTAATGCTCACATCATGGGGATGGCTCTCGCGGAGCCCCGCGTCGGTGATCCGAATGAGCTTGGCCTTCTCATGCATTTCGGGGATGTTGGCGCAGCCGCAGTATCCCATCCCGGCCCTCAGGCCGCCGATCAGCTGGAAGATGGTCTCCGTGACGGGTCCCTTGTAAGGCACCCGACCTTCTATTCCTTCAGGTACCAGTTTGGACGAAGCTTCCTGGAAGTACCGGTCGGCCGAGCCTTCCTTCATAGCTCCCATAGAGCCCATGCCTCGGTATACCTTGAAGCTCCTGCCCTGCCAGATCTCCATTTCGCCGGGGCTTTCGTCGGTTCCGGCCAGGAGGCCTCCGAGCATGACGGCATCTGCGCCGACGGCTATGGCTTTGGCTATATCGCCGGAGTACTTGATGCCGCCATCGGCGATCACCGGGATGCCGTGTTCCTTGGCCACGAGAGCAGCGTTGAAGACAGCCGTAAGCTGCGGGACGCCTGCTCCGGTTACGACCCTTGTGGTGCAGATGGACCCCGGCCCGACACCCACCTTCACGCAGTCGGCACCGTGCTTGATGAGGGCAAGCGCTCCTTCGCCTGTGGCCACGTTTCCGGCGATGACGGTCTTTTCAGGGAATTTTTCCTTGAGGGCGCTGACCGTATCGAGCACACCCTTTGAATGTCCGTGGGCGCTGTCTACGACGAGGACGTCAACTCCCGCCTCTACCAGGGCTTTGGCCCTGTCCATGCCGCCGACTCCTATGCAAGCGGCAGCCAGGAGTCTCCCGCGGGAGTCCTTCGCGGCCCTCGGGTACATCCTGGTCTTCTCGATGTCTTTCAGTGTGATTAGCCCCTTAAGATGAAAATCGCTGTCGACCAGCGGCAGTTTCTCGATCTTGTGCTTACCCATTATCTTCTTGGCTTCTTCGAGGGATGTCCCAACGGGGGCCGTGATGAGGCCTTCCTTGGTCATCACTTCGGATATGGGCTTTTTGTGGTTTTCTTCGAAGCGGATATCCCTGTTGGTGATAATTCCTACAAGGCGGCCTCCCTCGACCACGGGTACTCCCGAAATGTGGTACCTGGCCATGAGAGCCAGCGCATCTTCTACGGTCTTGTCGGGGGACAGGAAGAAGGGGTCGGTGATGACGCCGTGCTCGGAACGCTTTACCCTATCTACTTCCTGGGTCTGTCTCTCTATGGACATGTTCCGGTGGATGACGCCCAGGCCTCCTTCTCTGGCCATGGCTATCGCCATGCGGCTTTCCGTGACGGTGTCCATGGCGGCGGAGAGGAGCGGGATCCCCAGCTTAATGGTGTCGCTCAGTTTCGTGGTTACATCTACTTCTCTCGGCAGGACTTCAGAGTAGTCGGGTACCAAGAGGACATCATCAAATGAAAGGCCTTCCTCCAGGAACTTGTCTTCCTTCTTCATGGGGCAGACCTCCCTTGGTCTGTTGCGGGTATTTTTCGGAGTATATCACTTGAGGAATTGACATTCAATATGTAAATTGTGTGGTTATTTCACACGGCCTGTCAGAGACTGTATACTGTTTGTGTCATCACGAACTGTCTTCTCACCACCTACCGGAGGTGCCGCTAAATGAACGAGAACCCAATAAGCAAGAAACCCGAAATCGTAAAAGCCATCGACTCTCTAAGACCTGTAATTGAGGACATAGCCGTCTCTCTATACAAGCGCCCCGAGACCGGTCTGAACGAGGTGTTTGCTTCAGAAAAGCTGAGGGGCATCCTAAGCGACAACGGGTTTTCGGTGGAGGCCGGAGTGGCCGATCTCCCCACCGCTTTTGTGGCGCGCGTCGGGACCAAGCGTCCCAACATTGCGTTCATGGCCGAGTACGACGCCCTTCCGGGGATCGGGCACGGGTGCGGCCACAACCTCATGGCCGCCGTCGCAGTAGCTGCAGGCCTGGCCATGTCCCGCGTCTGCCCGCCTGACGAGTTCGGGGCTTCTTGGTCGGTGCTGGGCACCCCGGCTGAGGAAACAATCGGCGGAAAGGTCGTCATGGTCGAAAAGGGTGTTTTCAAAGATGTCGATGCAGCGTTCATCGCTCACCCGGGCCAGAGGAACAGCGTAGGAGGAGGGGTCCACTGGGCCTCGCACCCGCTGGAGATCACGTTCCACGGCAGGACTTCCCACGCAGGGGGCAATCCCGAAGCCGGGGTCAACGCCTTGGACGCCTGCGTCAACGCATACATAGCCATAAGGAATCTTAGAAACCATCTCAAAGACTCCGTCCGTATAGCCGGCATCATAACCCACGGTGGTCACGCCCAGAACATAGTCCCTGATGTCGCCCAGATGAGGTTCACTCTGCGTTCCACCGACTGGAGGTACCTCGAGAACGTGCTCATTCCCAAGGTGAAGCAGTGCGCTGAAGGAGCCGCCCACATGGTTGGTTGCACGGTGGACTTCCGTCACCACGAGATGCTTTTCAGGGACACTCTGGACTACCCGGTGCTCCAGAAGATCTGCTCCCAGAACTTCGAGTATGTAGGAGCCGAGGTGCCGCCTCCCGACCCGTCATACGCAGGCGGAGGCGTCACCGATGTTGGGAGCGTAACCTGGGTCGTGCCCGCTATCCAAATAGGTTTCAATGCGACGTCCGCGAGGGGCCACTCGGCCGAGATGGCCGATTCAACCATCACTCCGCGCGGAATCGACGCGGCGGTTATGGCCGCGAAAGTCCTGGCCCTTTCGGCCTACGATATCGTGACTCAGCCTGAGCTATTGAACGAGGCCAAAGCCTATCTCAAGGAGCGCCTGAGCAGGTAGATTCTCTCTCGTGTTCCCTGAAGGAGTATTTCGGGAGACGCAGAATCAAGCATGAAGGACTGAACAGGGGTATCAGGACAAACTTCGTTCTTTGGGGGAGTTACGGTTGGACCAGCCCATCCTTCGCACTGTTAACCTCCGGAAATCTTTCTTCCTGGGGCAGACGATCTACGCCGTCAACGATGTGAACCTGCAGGTTGACCAAGGCGAGTTTGTAGTGATCATGGGGCCGTCGGGAAGCGGAAAAAGCACTTTGCTTGCCCTTCTGGGAGGGTTGGACCGCCCTCAATCAGGCGATGTCATCCTGAGCGGGGAGAGGTACTCCAAACTGTCGGAGAACGGGCTCGCGAGGATCCGCCGGAACAAAGTCGGGTTCGTGTTCCAGTTCTTCAACCTGATACCTCACCTTACGGCTCTTGAGAATGTGATGCTTCCGATGAGGTTCGGAGGCAAGACAAAGCGCCAGATGGAAGACCGGGCCAAAGAGCTCTTGGATATCGTCGGTCTGAGCGCCCGAAAGGACCATAAGCCTCTGGAACTCTCAGGAGGCGAGCAGCAGCGGGTGGCTATCGCGAGGGCACTGGCCAATGAACCCGATGTGGTCCTGGCCGACGAGCCTACGGGAAACCTCGACCGGAAGACATCTTCTGAGATAGGAGAGATATTCCACAATCTAAACAGTGACAACGGGCAAACCTTCATCGTTGTGTCTCACGACCCGTCGCTCACTAAGTATGCCCACAGAGTCGTGAACATGTTGGACGGGCAGATCGTCGAGATAACCGGAGGAGGCATGGAGGGGGTCCCTCTCACTACTCCTGCATATCGCTAGGAAGGACTGCTTGACATGGTCAATAGCTACGTTCATTTGGACATCGGAAACACCGTTACCCGGGCAAAAGCCTGGAGCGCCTCTGCCCAAGGAGCACGGCTTCTGGCTTCCGCGACCATCCCCACGCCTCCGGCTCTCGAAAGCGTCGACCTCACCGAGAGCGCCTTCTTGGCGTACACGGAAGTGAAGGCCAAGGTTGAGGAGTCCGGGCAGAGGTTCGATCCTGAAGAAATCCTGGTCACGGTGAGCGCCGCCGGAGAGCCGAGAGTTGCGTGCGCCGGTGTGGTAAAGGGGATATCCGGAGAATCGGCCAAGCGCGCGGCTCTGGTCGCGGGGGCTACTGTGACCGATCTCCTCGCCGTAGATGACGGTCGCCTGGAATACCAGCGGATCCTCGACCTTAGAAGGCAGGACATCTCCATGGTGGTCATGGCCGGAGGTGTCGACGAAGAGATATTGGGACAAGGCCGTCACCAGCTCTTTAACGTGGCCAAGGTCGTTGCCGCAGGTCTGCCCGATCGAAGGGGGGCTGGGACTAAAGTTCCAGTCGTCTATGCAGCGTCGCTGGAAGGCCGCGAAGAAGTGCTCAAGATCTTCGGGGACTCAGTAGACGTGGTGTGGACCGACAATGTGCGTTCCCGCCTCGAAGAGGAAAACCTAGAGCCCGCACGGGATGCCGTTCTGAACCTTTTCTCGACCGGGATCCGCCACGACCCACGGTTCACCGGGTTGGGCAGGTTTGGGGCTGCAAAGGTGCTTCCCACCGGACACTCAACCGGCCTCTCGGTCCGCAGGATGGCGGAAGTCCTTAAGCAAAACGTCTTAGTCATTTCGCTGGACGGAGATACCATCCAGGTATTTTCCCAGATCAGAGGGGTTTTTACCAGGACCGTGACTCCGGTAACGCGCGTACAGGCCAAAGATGTGACGAGATGGCTGCCGTCGGCGCGGTTGGGCGAGCGTCTCGACGACGTGCTGGCCAATTGGAAGGCCGCGCCGGGTACGCTTCCGGCATCGTGGGACGACCTGGCCCTCTATCTGGCCATTCAGAAACAGGCGCTTCTTGAGGCCGTACGCGAGCACTCGGTAACCGCGATCGAACTACGCGGGATCCACAGACAGCGCCAGATCGGAGAGACCTTCCAGGTGAATGTCAAAGGAGGAGACACCCTGGTAAGGATGGAGCGAATCGGCACCGTGTGTATCACCGGTTTCTTGGCCGGGCTCCTTTCGCCGGCCGCGCTTCTCTCTCTCGTGCCGGATGCCTTTGAGCTTCACGGCGTGACAAAGGTTTACGTAGACAGGGAAGGAGTACTCGAGTCTCTGGCGGCCGTTCAAGAGGAGCCGGATCTTCTCCCCGAGTCGCTTCTTACACCTGCCGGTGTGATACTAAGTCCCGGCAGAAATGAAGAGCGCATCGGAACGAGGTGGGCCTTCATAAAGAAGGATTCCACACTCGAGCCCCTGCTTGTGAAGCCGGGAGAGATATGTCACATTCCCATACTGGCCCCGCATCCGGTGGTATTCGAACTGCATCCCTCAGGCAAGGGAGATGTGGGCGACGGAGAGGGCCGGAGATTCTCCGCTCAGGCGGTAGGTTTTGGTTCGGCCTACGTGGATGCCAGGGTGTTCGGCCGGAAAACCGATGACCGCTACCGTGAGAACAGGAACACGTACAGGGTGTTTGGAGTGTTCCCTGACGATGTTTTGAGCGGATGGGAAAGGGGGATGAAGTGATGGCCGTGTACGCTTTGAGCAGGCCGAGAGTCCTTAAGGACGCGCCGGTTAGGAGGCTCCGGATTTTCCCGTCCGTTGGCGAATCGATGGTATCCCCCGGGTCCAAGGTTGAGGCGGGTACTATACTCGGGAAGTATGCTTCCAGGCAGCGCCTTAGGTTTGTAAGGATGGAGACGGCGGGAGACAAGATAGCCGCCACCTTGCTGGTTACTGAAGGCCAGAAAGTCAAACGCGGGGAAGTCCTCGGTTACTATTCCTACATGTTTGGCCTGGGTTACACGGAGTACACGTCGCCCTGCGACGGCGAGATAGAGGTGATCAGCCACGCGACCGGACGTGTCGCCATAAAAGAGGAACCTTCCGAGATGGCGAGTCACCTCCCGGGGACAGTCGAGCACGTTGAGGAAGCCGTGGGCGTCCTGGTGCGTACCCGCGGCCATATGGTTGTGGGAGCCGCCGGAGCAGGCTATGCCAGGTCGGGGGCTCTTGTCAGGAAGGCCGGAGAGCCTACCGAGCAAGTGTCGCCTCAGAAGGTTAGCCCCCAAGATGCGGACCGTGTGGTCCTTGCAGGTTCTACAGTGACCAAAGAACTCCTGGAGGCTTGCCTCAGGTCTCGCGTGGCGGCGATTATCGCGGGAAGCGCCCCCTTTAGCGTCGTGCAGTGGTACGAAAACCTTGTTCAGGAGCTGGACTGGGACGAATTCCTGGCAAGGTACTGGGCAAGGGAACTAAAGAAGAAAGACGCGGTCGTGCCGCGTCCCACCGAGATCGTCCCGGCTCTCGTGCTCACCGAAGGGTATGGCAACATGCCTATGTCGGATGAGGCCTTCGAACTTCTCTCGTCTTTCGAGGGTAAGCCGGTTTTTGTAGACGGCGCGAGCCTTGCCGGTGTCGCGGCAGGCAGGTGGGATGCAGGCCCCTGTGTGATCATGCCCTTTGCGGGTGCCGGTGGCGAAGAAGCGACGGATGGCAGCGCGGGCAGCGGTTCGGGTGACCCGGCTGGGAGGCCCAAAGCCCTCAGAGAGCTGGCGCCGGGTGTGAGGGTCCGGGTTTATGGTCTCACCCGCGAGCCTGTAGAAGGGACTGTGGAAGGTCCGGCCCAAGAGGATTCTGCGCTTCCGGTTAGTATCCCGGTGAATTCCGTTCGTGTTGTCACCAAGGGCGGGGAGACGATTACCGTTCCGGCCGCGAACATTCAGGCCTTGGGGTGAACCGGAAAGCCCATAGGATCCTTTTTGAGGCGGGTATAGCGCGGCCTTGAGCATTCGTCCCCGGATCCGTCCGGCAAAGGGAAGAAAGGCGGTCTTCCCATGAGGTGCCAAGATATCTTTCGCCAGAACCTCCGCCACTTAATGGCAGAGCACGGACTCAAAGTAAAGGACTTAGCCGACATGGTCGGTCTAAGTCCTTCTTATCTTTCGCTCATACTCTCAGGCGAGCGGCAGAACCTCAGCGACTTCCACAAGGACGCCATAGCCCTGGCGCTTGGGACCACGGTCGCTGCACTGTACACACCGGGGGCCTTCGGTTTTCCCGCAGATGAAGCCGGTTTTCAGAGTGAGGAAGAAGGCCGGTTTGGAGCAATGACCGGCCGTCCGCTGAGGTCAGGCAGTGCTCCCAGACCGGGCCGGGAACTGGACCGGACGCTTGCACAGCGAAGGCGTGGAGCGCCTGAGCCCGGAACACGTGGGCCCGGTCGGGATATCGGTGCTTTCGAAGATTTCCTTAAAGCCTTGAACGTTAAGGATGACGCGCTTCTCGCCGCCTATTACAAAGAACTGAATGCCCTCTCGGATGACGAGATCGGGCGGTTCGGAGAGGTTATCCGCAGGACGCTTGCTTCATGGCAGGCAAGTTTGGCCGGCCAGCAGTCTGAGAAACCCGCCCCTGCGGACATATCCCTGACCGGGCCGCTCTCAGCCGAGGGCCGCCTCTTCGCCGGACTGATAGGTTGGCTTGCTCCTATCTTAGGAGACGTAGCGCTGGAGGTATTTGAGATAGCATTCGGATGGCCCAAAGGAAAGGCATTCCGCCTGGCGGGCGCTCTAGAGGCTGCCGGAGCGGTGATTGTGAGCCCTGCTGAGGAGGGGCGCGCAACGGTCAGTTTGGCTCCCCGTCTGGACCTGCGCCTTGCCCGGAACTGGGTACAGTCCCCGCTCAAAGAGGAGTGTCTGGGGCGGCTTGCCCGCCACCTGAGCTCTCTGCTTGAGGCCTCGCACGACGAAGAAGGCATGCGGCAAGCGTCGGAGGCAAAGGCCACCCCCTTCGGAGAGATCGGACCCGAGAAGATAGGAGAGCTGTTCCTCGAGTCTCATGATTACCCGAGTGCCCGAGTCTGGTACGAGCGGGCGGCGGCGCAGTCCCTCGGCGCCCACTCCTGGAGGCTCGCCAAGGAGCATCTGGAAGTGGTGATGATGCTGGACGGCATCCTCGGGACTGACCCTGAGGAAAGAGCCCACACCTACCAGATGATAGCCGACGCGTGCCTGAACTTGGGCGATGTGGACGAAGCCCTCATGTACCAGGAGCACAACATTGGTTACTGGGAGAGCGCGGGCCGGAGGGCCGACGTGATAATGGGGCTTTTGAGAGCAGGCCTTATGCTGGCAAGACGCCGCGACTGGGCCAAAGCGAAAGAGTATCTCGAGCGCGCCATCAGCATCTCGTCCAATGACCTGGCGCTTCAGGCCCGGTCCCGGATCGGGTTGGCCTCTATTCTAGCGTCGAGTGGTTTGCTGAAGGCCGCGTTTGAAGAGCTTAACAAGGCGCTCGACATCGGGACCAGGCTCAATGAACCGCTCATCATCGTCCGGTCGCTCCTCGGACTGGGGCGTGCGTACCTTGCGCGAGGAGACTTGCGCAGGGCATCGGTCTCGCTCAACCAGGCGTTGTCCCTGGCCGAGAGGCGCGACCCCGTAGCGAGGATTTGGGTGGGCATCGAACTCGGCCGCCTGTCTCTGGAAGAAGGCGATTACGCCAGAGCCCGGCTGGAGCTCGAGACCGCGGCGGACCTTGCGAAAGTCGGCGGCAACCTCTCCGAGGAGCACCTTGCGAGATCGTACCTAGCAGCCTGTCTCAGCCTGATGCCGGAAGAGATCGACCTCCGCGAGGCGTGGGCTCAGGCAGACGCTGCCCGGAGGTTTTTCGAGAGCACGGGCGACTTAAGGCGGCTCGTCGTTGCCCAGGTGGCCTGCGCGCAGGTCTTCGCGGCGCTCGGAGACGAGGGCCTTGCGGTGAAGTACTTCGACCAGGCGGCGCGAGCGGGCAGGGACTCAGAAGACCCGGCCCTCGAGGCCTACGCATGCCGGGCCTATGGTGAATATCTGGAGAGACTCGGCGACGAGCTGGCTCCCGTAATGATCGAGCGGGCGAGGTGGGCCAGGGCCAAGCTGAAGTAGACGCAATACCCTTTTTCGGAGTCCACCCAACATTCCGCTTAACACTGTTTCCGCAAATTGTATGACAATGCCATGACCTCGTCGTTCTGCGATTTTCCTTACCTACCTGCGACACTCTCGCCTCTCAATATTCAGACGTATTGCTGGCGGCAATTGTGCAGCGCTGAAGTGATGACCAACGTCAGACCGCTTGCTCATAGCAAATCCGCTCCCGGTCAGGTCTCACCGGATCCCCATATAATAGTAACTGGGAGATGAAAGACGGAGGGAGTGTCTCATGGATTTCATCCGCCTTGCTGTACGAGACGTTCGAAGGAACGGATCGCGTACCGGTCTCGCGATCGCAGCCACTGCCCTTGCCACTGTAATCCTCGTGCTCTCCAGGCTCGTCCCCCAAGGTTACATGAAGTACCTCGCCTACGCCGAACGTTCTTTCGCGGATGCAGACATTTTGGTGTGGAGCGCGCCTCAACACGTCTATTCAAAGGACACATCGCCGCTGGAATGGAGAGATTGGTCGGGAGAAGAGTGGCAGTCTTTTGCAGGATACTTCTTGCCTGAACTCAAGTCCAAAGGATATGTCTCACCCGTGGACGCGCCCGGGTGGGGGCCGCTGGATGCCGGGAGACTGTCATCGATCATTTCTCAGGTCGAAGGCGTCGAAGAGGTTCTACCCTACCTGGCGTTTCCCTGCAAAGTGAGAGTGGGTGACGGCGAGTATGTGGACGCGATCCTCCGGGGCCGGGAGTTTCGCGGGCCAGACCGGCCTCTCGCAATGGACTGGCAGGTAAAGCGGGGTAGACCCTTGGGACCTCAGGACGAAAGATCACCTAACGCTCTTGTTCCTTTGGAACCTGAAGAGGAAGGTCCGCCGGGTGCCGTTGTCCCTCTGATTGCCGACGTCATAATACCCTACGCTCCGCATCTCGAAATGGAGATCTTGCTGCCGCGCCCTCAGGCCGGCACGGCACCATCTTGGGATAATCCGGTTTCCGCGAACCTCAGACAAGTCGGGGCATACAAGGTTGAGCTGGGAGTTGTCCCCGGCGAGTTCCCGGATGAGATTAGGCCCACCGGATACTGGAAGCGCCCTGAAGTCATAGTGAGCCGGACGACCTTCTTGGACCTTGTAAGCGGAGTGCTTCCCGAGCCTCCCGTGTATCAGATGCTGGTAAAGGTGGTCCGCCATTCAGACACAAAGGTCATCGTTGAGAGGCTCCGGCAGGCGCTCGGACCCGATTACGGGGTTTATGCGATCGCGGAACTTGTCTCAACCTCCGGCGACATGAGCGGGATAAGCCTCATCGTCCCCGACATGTCTTCGCTCATGAGATGGATGACCATCACCATGGCCGGCGGCATCGTTGCGGCATCCGTCTATGTCCTTCTGGCCCTCCAGACGCGAAAGATCGGGCTCCTCAGGGCCATAGGGGCGACATCCAAAGACATCATTTTGTATGCGTTGTCTGCCGTGGCATACACGACTCTTGCCGGTATCGCCATAGGTTTCGTGCTGGGCAAGATCATCACCTTAACCGTTATCGCAGCAACAGACTTTACCTTCTTCGAATGGCTTAAGATGGCGGGCTACGACGCCCTCTTGTCCCTGTCGGGCATAGCGATCCCACTCACCTTGGGGCTGGCGGTCGCGATCTGGGCGTCTCGAATCCCCTGTGCGGAGGTGCTTAGACGTGAGTGATTGGCTTGGACCTATCTTGCACTGTCATGAGATCACCAAGCTCTACCCCGTGGCAGACGGGCTGTTTGCCCTAAAAAACGTAGAGCTCGAGGTGGAAGAGGGCCAGTTTGTGGTGATAACCGGGCCGTCAGGATCGGGGAAGACCACCCTCCTCAACATCCTCGGCGGGATCGACAGGCCGACTCACGGCGAGGTGATCCTCAAGGGGCGGAAGTACTCCCGGATGAGCGAGGACGACCTGGCTCTCCTCAGAAGGCGCGATCTGGGGATGGTCTTTCAGTTCTTCAACCTCATACCGGAACTCACGGCCGCCGAAAACATAGGTTTTCCCATGAGGCTCCTCGGATGGGAGGAGCGAGCCGTGATAGATAGGCTGACTTATCTCATGGAAGCCGTGGGGATTTCGGGCAGGGCAGACCACTACCCGATGGAGCTCTCAGGTGGGGAACAGCAGCGCGTGGCGATCGCCAGGGCGCTGGCAGTGAAGCCCGCAGTTGTGCTTGCCGACGAGCCCACCGGCAACCTTGATTCGGCGAGGTCCAGGGAGATCATGGAGCTCTTCGCCAAGTTCAACAGAGAGGAGCGACAAACGTTCGTGGTGGTCACCCATGAGCGCGGGTTTGAGGAGTATGCCGATCTTGTCCTAAGGCTTTCAGACGGAAGAGTGGCGGAGAGGGTGGTGAAAAATGGTCAGCGTGGCGCGGAAGGAAAAACTGAGCGTCCCTCCTGTGCCGTTACACCTTCTTAAGACCATAGCGGTCAGGCGGATCGCGACCTACAAAGCGATTGTCGTAATCGTTTCGCTGTCAACCGCCCTGGCAGTGGCCGCATCTTTCGTCGTGACCGCGATGACGGAGACAATGATCTGGGCGATGGAGTCCAGGGTAGTGGATAGGCAGGCCGACAGCGGGAGGCTTGCGGTGGCGATGGTCCGCCGGGCGAGCCGGGCGGCCTTTCTTCCCTGGCACGTTGTATCGCTGGCAGCGGCAGTTGTAGCCCTTTCCGGCATCGCTTGCGTGCTTTCCGTGAACTTTGTCGGCAGGAAGAAGAGCCTGGGGATCCTCAAGACGCTCGGTGGAACCACAAGAGACCTGACGAGGCTCCTTGCGCTTGAGGCTGCTTATACGGCCGCTTTCGGCCTCCCGCTCGGGCTACTGGGGGGCTCCGTCATCACGACAGCGTACTTGGGTACACAGGCTGTGAGTCCATGGTGTTTTGTTGTGTCCATCGTTTTCGGTTTGTTGTCGCTGGCGTCCGGCGTGTACCTACCGGTCAGGCTTGTGAGAAACGCCAGCTGCGCTCAACTCCTCCTGAACAGATCGGTTTACGCGTTCTCCAACCCGTCGTGCGCCCAGTGCGGTCTTTGCGGCGGATTCTGATTATGGGGAGGGAGATGGATGAGAAGGATTTTGGCGGCTGATGTAGGGAGTACGACGACCAAAGTCACGCTCTTTGTGAAGGATACCGGGGGTTGGAAACTGGCCGGGAAGATGGTTGCGCCTACCACGGTAGAGGCCCCCGACCTGGATGTCATGATAGGTCTGCGAAATGCCCTGGCCAAGCTCGAAAGGCGGACGGGGATCAAGCTCCTGGACGGGGCGAGGCTCCTGGTGCCCGGCTCGGGAGAGGACGGGGCCGACATTTTTGTGGCGACCTCGAGCGCCGGCGGCGGCCTTCAGATGATGGTGACGGGGCTAGTTGGGACCATGACGGCCGAATCGGCCCACCGGGCGGCTCTCGGAGCGGGCGCAGTGGTGTCTGACGTCGTTTCTTTGGACGACAACCGCACCCTCATCGAGCGACTGGAAGCCATCAAGGCCATGAGGCCCGACATGATACTGCTGACGGGCGGCACCGATGGCGGAAACGTAAGCGACGTGGCGGCCATCGCCGAGTACATCTCCATGGCCCGCCCTGAACCGAGGTTCGGCAAGGACTTCAAGATCCCGGTCATCTACGCGGGCAACGTGGATGCCAGGGACATGGTGGACGAAGTCTTGAGAGAAGCCAATGACGTCACGTACACGGACAACATAAGGCCTGAACTGGAGAGCGAGCGTCTGGGCCCGGCCCGAGAGGCGATCAGCCGGATATTCTTGGAACACGTGATGATGCGGGCCCCGGGTTACGGGACGCTCGTGAACTGGACGGACGGCGCCGTGAGGCCCACACCCGTCGCAGTGGGCGAAGCCCTCAAGTACGCAGCGGCGTATTTCGGGACGAACGTCCTCGGAGTAGATATTGGAGGCGCCACAACCGATGTATTCTCGGTAATAGAGGGCCGGCTCTACCGCACGGTGTCCGCCAACCTCGGGATGTCCTACAGCATGGCCAACGTCCTCGCCGAGGCGAAGCCGGATTCGATCCTCAGGTGGCTCCCGTGGGAGTTCGACGAGAACATCGTCCGCAACTGGCAGTTCAACAAGATGGTGAGGCCTACGACGCTTCCTCAGACCCTCGAGGACCTCATGCTGGAGCAGGCCGTGGCCACCGAGGCTTTGCGCCTCTCCCTGGAACACCACAAATCTCTTGTGAGGGGTCTCAAGGGCGTCCACCAGAGACGCACTGTGAGCGACGTATTCTTCCAGACCGGCACAGGCGAGACCCTGGTGAAGATGATGGAGACCGGAGTCATCATAGGTTCCGGCGGAGCTCTTTCACATGCCCCAAGGTGGGGGCAAGCGGCTCTCATCATGATAAACGCTTTCCGGCCCGAAGGAGTGACCGAACTTTGGGTTGACAACCGGTTCCTCCTCCCGCACCTGGGGGTACTGCTCGAGACGGCGAGGGAAAAAGCGGATGAGGCGATACGGGAGATCCTAACCCGCGAGACCCTCGTCCCCGTGGGTACTGTGATAGCCCCCGTCGGGCCCGCCGCGCGGGATGGAAGCGTCATAGCCGAAGTCAGGGCCGGAGGGGAATCTCAGTCCGTTACCGCGGGCGACATGAGCGCTCTCAGTGTCCCCGCCGGAGGGTGCGACGTGGAGGTTATCCCGAAGAAGGAGTACGACGTCGGAAACGGTCCCGGGGCGGCAGTCCGGTTTGCGGTAAAGAAAGGCATGCCGCACCTTATCTTGGACGGCAGGCATAGACCGCTGGACCTCCACAGCGACTCCCGCAGGCGGATTGAGAAGATCAAGAGATGGCACAGGGCCCTGTCGGCGTATCCGGACCAGGATGCGGCGGTAGAGACTCTCGCTAAGGAGGTGAGCTGAAATGGCCTTTAGTTCCAACCTGAGGCTCCTACAGAAAGCCTTTCTAAAGAAGACCCGGAAACTCTCGGTGCCCGGCGAGGTTCTCGTTACCGAGGGACAGACGGTAAACCCCGGCGACATAATCGCCAAGACGGATCTCGTCCCCGGCGGGCCGCGGGTCATAGATATCACCGCTGAAGTAGGGAAGAAGCTCACACCCGAGGAGATCGACAAGCTCATCACCAAGAAGCCGGGCGACAAGGTCACGAAGCAAGAAGTGCTGGGGGTATACCGGCGGGGTTTCTGGGAATCCGGCAGGACCATCTATTCTCCCTGCGACGGTACCATAGAGTACATCTCAAAGACCCAGAGGCGGATTATCATCCGAGAAGACCCCCGCTCGGCTGCCCCGATGTCGGTCGTGGCGGTCGCCTCCAAACTGTCCATATGGCCTTGGACCATCAGGATGTACACCACGGCCAACGAAGGAGACGAGGTGTTTGCCGGGCAGGTCCTGGCGGCTGCCTCCAACATTGGCCAAATGGACTACGTCTACTCACCCATGACGGGTGTGGTTGAGAGGATATGCCCGAAGAGCGGCACCATCACTATTGTGCGGCCCGTAAGGCCGAGCCAGGTCAAGGCCCACCTGGGCGGTGTAGTCACGCAAGTGGTGCCCGAGTACGGGGCGGTAGTCGAAGCCACCGGCTCGTACCTTGAGGGGGTATTTGGAATCGGAGGAGAGCGGTTCGGTGAGATCGTGCTCGCGACAGACGGGCCGGACGGTGACCTCGACGAGGCGGGAGTGGATGTATCCTACAAGGGCAAGGTCCTCGTCGCCGGAAGGTTTGTGTCCCTGGAAGCCCTGAAGAAGGCGCGGATGATCGGGGTTTCCGGCATCATCACCGGAGGCATCAACAACCTGGACTTGGTGCAGTTCCTGGGCAAGGAGATCATTGTCGGCATCACGGGCCAGGAAGATACGGACCTCACCATCATAGTAATGGAAGGCTTCGGCCCTATGCCTATGAACGAGAAAGCCTGGAACCTCTTGGCCTCGAAGGCGGGCAAAGTCGCTTCGATAGACGGGACCACCCACATAAGGGCCGGAGCGGTGAGGCCTCAGGTGCTCATAAGCGACGGGGTGCTGGAGCCGGATCCATCGACCGCACCCTGGCCTGAGGAGCAAGTATCCCGGGCCGACCGCCCGCTCATAACCAACCTTGCCGTTGGCGACAGGGTGAGGTGCGTGAGACGGCCGTACTTCGGGCTCTGGGGCGTCGTCCTGGACCTTCCTTCTGACCCTCTTCCGGTCGAGTCCGGTTCGCACATGGAAGTGGCGCTGGTGAGGCTCGACGACGGCAGGGAAGTCATGATTGCCGAAGCAAACTTGGAGGTCTTTAGAGAGATAGACACTCCTGCTTAGGAGCGCCCGGAAGATCACACAGCGGTTAGAACAATGGACCGGTACCGCTCAGATCCAGAGGCGAGAGGTACCGGCCAGTTTGTCTCTTGGGCCCGGGCTCTAGATGCTGCTTTCAGGCATGATAACTGCTGCGACGAAGTAGAAGAGGACCCCGGGAAAAATGCCGGTGGCCACGGTGAGGAAAGCGACGCCGAGCCTGACGATCGTTTCATCTACGTCGAAATACTCGGCGATGCCTCCGCATACGCCTGCGACCATCTTCTTTGTCCGCGAGCGGTAGAGCCTTTTCATTGACAGATCCTCCTCGGAATCTTCTTTCAAGGTAGACGCCAATACATCCTTATGATACGCAGAGCTATTCTTCCGGTAACAAGGTACCCCGGATCCCGTCGGATCTAAGCGGGGCTAGGGCGAAACATTAGCGGGACCCAGGCGGCAGCTCAAGGGGTTATGTCACGGGGAAATTGTTACACAATTTATCTATTTTGTGATCCTTCTTGCCTCTGAAGAATTGTGGTGATAAGTTGAACCTAGAAGATTATTTGGCGAGGTGTAATCCATGGCAGAGTCCCGCGAGAAGGTAAGTGTCCTCATAAGCCAAGCAGAACTTGAGAAGCGCGTCAAAGAACTGGCCGAGCAGATAAACCGGGATTACGAAGGCAGAGACTTGCTCCTTATCGGTGTCCTAAAGGGAAGCTTCATGTTCCTCGCCGATCTCATGAAGTACCTCCACCCCCAGACTGCCGTTGACTTCATGGGTACCTCAAGCTACGGCGCCTCAACCCACACGTCCGGCGAAGTGAGGATAACTAAGGATTTGGAGCATAGCCCTGCCGGCCGCCATGTGCTTCTGGTCGAAGATATCGTTGATACCGGGCTTACTCTCAGATATCTGGTGGACACCCTCCGGGCGCGCCAGCCTGCCAGCCTTAAGGTCTGCGCTCTACTGGACAAGCCGGCCAGGCGCAGGGTGAGGATCGGCCTTGACTACTACGGCTTCATAATCCCCAACGCGTTTGTGGTCGGATACGGCTTGGACTACCAGGAGAGGTACAGGGGCCTTCCTTATGTTGGAGTGCTTGAGGAGACAGGGGAAGCCGAAGGCGACTCCGGTTCTGACGATACCTCGACGAGCGAGGAGTGAGTGTCTTGTCACCTGATGTTGGGGTAGTACTCGGAAGCGCGTCTGACCTAGACAAAGTGAGGCCGGTCTTTGAAACGCTGGAGGAGTTCGGGATTTCCTACGACGTGGCCGTCGTGTCCGCCCATCGCACGCCCGACCTGGTGGAGAAGTACGCCCGCAGCGTTTCCGATAGGGGAGTGAAGGTTGTGATCGCAGCCGCAGGGCTGGCGGCCGCCCTACCCGGAGCCCTTGCGGCGCTGGTGGACGTCCCTGTGGTTGGCTTGCCTCTCGGAGGCGGGCCTGTAATGGGGGTAGACGCGCTGCTTTCGGTTACCGACATGCCGCCGGGAGTCCCTGTTGCAGGGGTAGGCATCGACTCGGCCAAGAACGCGGCCCTCTTGGCCGCGAGGATACTGGCCGTTCACGATACCGGGCTCAGGACGAGACTCGAGGTCTTCCGCAAGAAGATGGCTTCCCAGACTCGGGAAAAGGCAGCCGTCATTAAGGAGAAAGGTCTTCCTGCCTGGCAGGCGCCGGATGCGGAGTGGAGCGGGTAGGCAGTATGCCGCGTTCCTATAGGCCTTTAAAGCACTTAACTTTGGTTCCAAGGTAAGCCGGAGCCAAGATGATATTCTCGTTTCCGATTGGAGCTGAGTGGGGGATGAGTGGCGAAATCCGTGAGGAATGCGGGGTGTTCGCGGTAGCGGGACACCCGCGGGCAGCTGAACTTTGTTATTACGGCCTGTATGCCCTGCAGCACCGGGGGCAGGAGTCGGCCGGGATTGCCTGGAGGCAAGGTGGCCGGCTAAGGGTTCATAAGGGGATGGGGCTTGTCTCAGACGTCTTCCCGCCTGAGAGAGTCGCTTCAATGAACGGCGATATGGCATTGGGTCACGTGCGGTACAGCACCACGGGTGAAAGCAGGATCGAGAACGCCCAGCCGCTCCTCGTGAAGATGTGGAGGGGGCAGTTCGCCCTGGCCCATAATGGGAACCTCACCAATGCCGCTC
This sequence comes from Candidatus Fermentithermobacillaceae bacterium, assembly GCA_012842425.1. GTDB lineage: Bacteria > Bacillota > Sulfobacillia > Fermentithermobacillales > Fermentithermobacillaceae > UBA3951. The sequence goes on from DUSU01000099.1 coordinate 31,362, forward strand.
GCCTGAGGAGAGAATTGGAGCGCGAAGGTTCCATTTTCCAAACCACCTCCGACAGCGAGGTGATCCCCCATCTGGTTGCCAAGTCGGGCGATAGGGACCTGCTTGGCGCATATCGGTCGGCCTTTGAAAAGGTGCAAGGGGCTTATTCTCTCATTGCGCTCACGCCTCACGGACTTTTGGCCGCCAAGGACCCGAGAGGGTTCCGACCGCTCTGCCTCGGAGAACTGGACGGCGCGTATGTCATCTCGTCGGAGACTTGCGGTCTTGACGCCATCGGAGCCGAGTTCATAAGGGAGATTGAGCCGGGCGAGATGATTCAGGTCTTGCTCCCTCCTGAAGGCGAGGCCGGCCGGCCTTCCGTCTGGTCGGTTGCCGGACCGAAGGGCGAAAAGCATGCTCTGTGCGTTTTCGAGTTTATCTACTTCGCGAGGCCGGATTCGGACATATATGACCTGAACGTCCACAGGGCCCGCAAGGAGCTCGGGCGCAGATTGGCCAGGAAGGGGCCCGTGGAGGCCGACCTGGTGACCGGGGTGCCCGACTCATCCCTTTCGGCAGCCTCCGGGTTTGCAGAGGAAGCCGGCATTCCTTACGAAACAGGGCTTGTGAAGAACCGTTACATCGGTCGTACATTCATATCGCCGGAGCAGTCCCTCAGGGAGCTTGCCGTGAAGATCAAGCTGAACCCTCTGAGGAGCCTTCTGAAGGGCAAGAGGGTTGTCCTCGTGGATGACTCGATTGTGAGGGGCACGACTTCCCGGTATATCGTGGGCCTCCTTAGGAGCGCGGGCGCGAAAGAGGTCCATGTGAGGATCAGCTCGCCGCCCTACAAATACCCCTGCTACTACGGCATAGACACGTCGTCCAAGGGCGAGCTGGCCGCTGCGTCGCAGACGGTCGAAGAGATTAGAGAGGCTATCGGGGCCGACAGCCTTGTGTTCTTGGATCTGGAAGACCTGCAAGATGTCCTGGGGACCGCAATTGACGGGTTCTGCTACTCCTGCTTCACCGGAGATTACCCGGTCCCCTTTGAAGGATGCCCAAAGGAGGACTAACTGGATGATCTATTCGAAGAAGCCGGGAGTGAACGTGGGGAGAATCGCCGAACTTGCCTCCCGGTCGTACGGAAAGGGAGTTATCTCAGGGGTCGGTGGGTTCTCAGGCCTTTTTGACCCATCGGTCTTCGGGTTCAAAGATATGGTCCTGGCGGCGGGCGCCGATGGAGTCGGCACCAAAGTCAAGATCGCGCAGGCCCTGGATAAGCACGATACGGTTGGGATAGACCTGGTCGCCATGAACGCCGACGATGTGGTTACCTGCGGTGCCCAACCGCTTTTCTTCCTGGACTATATCGCCATCGGCAAGTCAAGGCCGGGCGTTGTCGAAGAGATCGTCAAAGGCATAGTTGAGGGTTGCGAGATGGCAGGATGTGCCCTCCTCGGAGGCGAAACGGCCACCATGCCCGCCATGTACGAGGAAGGAGAGTACGACCTTGCAGGTTTCTGCGTCGGTGGAGTTGAGCGGGGGAAGTTCATAGACGGTTCAGGCATAGTGCCGGGCGACGTCGTCTTGGGCCTCGAATCTTCCGGGATCCACTCCAACGGCTATACGACCGCGCGCAGGGTCCTCCTTGATGAAGCCAAGATGCGCCTCGAGGACCATATCGCAGAGCTGGGCAGGACTCTCGGGGAAGAGCTCCTTGAGCCCACTCGGATATATGCAAAAGCCCTGGTGGATGCGATGAAGCGCGTAACGCTCAAGGGCATGGCCCACGTCACCGAGGGCGGAATCTTGGGCAACATCCGGAGGGTGCTTCCTCAGGGCACGGATTTCGCGAAGACCGGCACCTGGCCGGTGCCCCCGATTTTCGATATCATCCGGAAGACCGGCAATCTCGATGATGCAGAGATGGACCGCGTGTTCAACATGGGTATCGGCATGCTGGTTATCGTGAAACCGGAAGATGCCGGGGAGCTTACGGCGGTCCTTAAGGGGCACGGCGTACGCGCCCATCACATAGGAGAGGTAGTGACAGCATGAGCGCCTCCAAACTGAAGCTGGGGGTCCTCGTGTCCGGACGTGGGACAAACCTCCAGGCCATACTGGACGGATGCGCCAGGGGGGAGATCCCGGCCGAAGTGGCCGTAGTCATCTCCAACAGGCCGGGCGTGCCCGCTCTGGAAAGGGCGCAAAAGGCGGGCGTGCCGGCTTTGACCATACCCCACGCGAGTTACGGAAAGTGGCCTGCGTGCCGGACCGCCTACGAGCGCGACCTGGTCCGAACGCTCACCGAGTGGGGAGTCCAGCTCGTTGTCTGCGCGGGGTACGACCGCTTGGCAGGAGAGACTCTCCTTGAGGCCTTCAGGGGACGTATCATTAACATCCATCCTTCTCTTTTGCCCTCTTTTCCGGGCCTCCACGCTCAGGCCGACGCCTTGTCTTACGGCGTGAAAGTGACCGGGGCAACCGTGTTTTTCGTAGATGAATCCCTCGACGGCGGTCCCATAATCACGCAGGAAGCTGTCCGCGTTGAGGAAGGGGATACGGTAGAGTCCCTTTCCGCAAGGATACTTGAGGTTGAGCACCGTATCCTGCCCCTGGCGATCACCTTGATCGCTCAGAGGAGAGCGGTCTTGGAGGGGCGAAGGGTAAGGATCCTCGATAGAACCGGAGGTGCATCGTAGTGCGTAGGGCTATAGTCAGCGTGGCCGACAAGACAGGCATTATAGAGTTCGCCGCCCAGCTTGTGGAGATGGGGTGGGAAGTGATCTCAACCGGAGGAACGGCCCGCTTCCTAAAAGAAGGCGGAGTGACGGTCACCGAAGTCCAGGAACTCACCGGGTTTCCGGAGATCCTGGGAGGCAGGGTAAAGACCCTTCATCCGAAGATCCACGGGGGTATCTTGGCCCGACGGGACAACATATCCGACATGGCGGAGCTCAACGCCCATCAAATCACTCCCGTCGATATGGTTGTCTGCAACCTGTATCCTTTTGTGAAGACCGCCACCAGGCCGTCGGCCACTCTTGACGAAATCATCGAGGAAATTGATATCGGCGGCCCAACGCTCCTTAGAGCCTCGGCGAAGAACTGGAACTGGGTTATCACGGTATGCAACCCTGCAAGGTACAACGAAATCGCCAGGCAGATAAGGCTTACGGGAGACGTCGACAAGCTCACCAGGCGCCAGCTGGCAGTTGAGGTGTTCAACCACACGGCCACGTACGACGCTGCCATAGCCTCTCACTTGGGCGGCCTGTGGAAGGGCTGGCCCCTGGATTTTCCCGAGGAACTGGCCTTTGGGTACAAGAAGACGTTCTCTCTAAGATACGGCGAAAACCCGCACCAGAAGGCTGCATTCTATGAGCCCGTTATGGGGAGCGATATCCCCTCCCTGGCAGGCAGGCAGATCCAGGGCAAAGAGCTTTCCTACAACAACATAAACGACGCCGACAACGCCCTGAGGACTGTCTGGGACTTCCAGCCCCCGGCTTGCGTGGCGGTGAAGCACGCCACTCCTTGCGGCGTCGCGACGGGCGCCACGGCCAAAGAGGCCTTTGAGCGCGCTTTCGAAGCCGACCCCGTGTCCATTTTCGGCGGGGTCGTGGCTTTCAACTGCCCCGTCGACAAAGAGACGGCGGAAGCAATGAAAAAAGTGTTCCTCGAGATCCTTATGGCCCCCGAGTTCACGCCCGAGGCGCTGGAGGTCCTGAAGAACAAGAAGGACCTCAGGATTATCCCGATAGCCCCGGCCGGCTATGCAGGCGGGGCGAAGGCACCGGTACGCTACTCCGTAAGGTCTGCCATGGGCGGCATACTCGTGCAGGAGATCGATACTCTCTTGCCCGTGGACGAAGACTGGCAGGTAGTCTCCAAGCGGTCTCCGACAGACCGGGAGATAAGGGATCTCCGGTTTGCCATGACCGTGTGCAAGCATGTGAAATCCAACGCCATCGTACTGGCCAAGGATGCCGCGACGGTTGGCATCGGCGGCGGACAACCCAACAGGGTTGACTGCGTGCGGATCGCGGTGGAGAGGGCCAAGGAGAAGGCGCGCGGGTCGGTAATGGCCTCGGACGCTTTCTTCCCGTTCCCCGACTCTGTGATCGAGGCCGCCAAGGCCGGGGTATCGGCCATAGTGCACCCGGGCGGGTCCATCAGGGACGCCGAGTCTATAGCGGTGGCGGATGCCCACAATATCGCGATGGTCGTGAGCGGAAAGCGCCACTTCCTGCACTGAGGAGAGGACTCATATGAACGTTTTGGTAACCGGCTCGGGCGCCAGAGAGCACGCTCTGGCTTGGAGGATAGCCCGCAGCCCCTCCGTCCAACGCGTTTTTGTGGCGCCCGGCAACCCCGGAGTAGCCGCCATGGCTAACGCTGAGAACGTGTCCCTAGACCTGAAGCCGGAAGGGTACGGCGAGATAGCCCGGTTCTGCAGGGAAAAGGGTATTGAGCTCGTCGTCGTTGGCCCCGAGAACCACCTGGCCGACGGCCTGGCCGATTATCTGAGGGAGGCCGGCATCAGCGTGTTTGGCCCGGGCAAGCAAGGGACCATGCTGGAGGCCAGCAAGAGCTTCGGGATGGACTTCGCCCGCCGCCACGGAATCCCCCATCCGAAGTCCGAGAGTTTTGAGACCTGCGATGAAGCCCTGGACTACGTGAGGAACATGCCCGGTCCCTGGGTCATCAAGGCCGACGGGCTTGCCCTGGGTAAGGGCGTGACGATAGCCACGGACCGGGACGAAGCGCTTGAGACCGTTCGGAAGGTCATGAGTGAGGGAGCTTACGGAGAAGCCGGTCGCCGCGTTGTGTTCCAGGAGTTCCTAGAGGGCAGAGAGGTTACCGCCATGTGCCTCACCGACGGTGACTACATGATACCCCTCCCGCTCGCAAGGGACCACAAGCGGGTGGGTGAAGGGGACGTTGGGCCGATGACCGGCGGCATGGGAGCGTTTTCGCCTGTCGATCTGGAGCCTTACGGGTCCGGACTGGAGGACGCCATCAAGACGGAAGTCCTGGAGAGGGCCGTGGCAGGGCTCAAGGCGGACGGGATAGACTACCGGGGCCTCTTGTACGCGGGCCTCATGATCACCCGGAGCGGTCCCAAGGTGCTCGAGTTCAACGTGCGGTTCGGCGATCCCGAGACCCAGTGCGTGCTCCCGCGGCTGGAAGGCGACTTCGCCGAAGCTCTCCTATCCTGCGCTAAGGGAACGCTCAGGAGATATGCCTCGGGCGCTCCGGCCTCTTCTGGAGGCCCTCTCAGGGTTAGGGAAGAGGCTTGCGCGACGGTCGTTATGGCGTCCGGGGGGTATCCGGGGTCCTACCCAAAGGGTATTCCTATCTATGGCCTGACCGGAGATGAGGATGGAAGGCCGGCTCTCGCTTGTAAAGCCGGTTCCGGCGGACGAGACAGAGAGACAATCGTCTTCCACGCCGGGACGAAAGTTGACGGCGGAGTCCTGGTCACCTCGGGCGGGAGGGTCTTGAGCGTGACCGCCCTGGCTCCTTCCCTGGAAGAGGCCTTGAGACTTGCGTATGACAAGGTTTCGTCCATAAGATTTGAGGGAGCTTTCTACCGGAGGGACATAGGAAGGTAGGTCTTGAGTTGTCTGCCAGAGTGCTGTCGAGAGTCGCGGCCTTGGCGGCGGTCTATTCGCTGCTCACGGTCCTGCCGCCCCTTAACGCGCTAGGATACGGCCCGATCCAGGTTCGAGTCGCCGAGGCCCTTACTGTCTTACCTTTTGTGTTTCCGTGGGCGCCCTGGGGGCTTTACCTCGGGTGCATCCTGGCGAACCTCGGGAGCCCTTTTCTCGTGTGGGACCTTACGCTGGGGGCTTTTTCGAGCCTGGCCGGTGCCTTTCTCACTGGGAGGATGCCGTCTCCGCTCTTCGCGCCACTTCCTCCGGTCATCGTGAACGCCGTATTGGTGTCCATTTACGTGGCGCCGCTTTCCGGGATGCCCTACCCGGTTGTCGCCCTCTATATTGCCGCCGGTCAGGCCGTCGCGTGTTACGGCCTCGGGTACCCGCTGCTCGCCTACATCCTCAGAAACCAGCGGCTCCGCGAGGTGTTGAGTGTAGAGCAAAGCCACGAGGGGGCTGTGTGACCGGGCCGTCGGACTGGAGCATGCGCCTGGACCGTGTGAGGCGCGAGACGTGTGACTTAAGACGCCGTCAGCGGACTACCGAATCCACTTCGCCTGTTCCGCCTTCCACCGTGATAGTCGTGTGATTGGGCACGCAGACTATTGACTGCCCCGGCCTTGAGACCCAGCCGGTTTTCCAGCATATGCCGTTGGGGCAGACGTGGGTGGGAAGCGGCAAAATGCGGACCTTCCCCTGCCCGAACTCAAGAGTTGCCGTTCCGCTCAGGATCTCTACTTCTTTCTGCTCCATCTGGGGACCGTCGATTCTAACCCTCAGGACTTCTTTTCCGTCTACGCGGACCACCGCCGTGAGATCGCTCGCGTCGCGCGGGAGGAACCTGAACCCGGCCCAGACGAGGATAGAAAGCCCTAGAGCCAGCGCGATTATTGCAGCATCACCTTTTGTCATGACGGCGCCCCTTTCAAACGCCATTATACCAATTTGCCTCCTTCGTCTCTGCCGTGATCCGGAAGATTCTTCGCCGGAAAACCCCAAGTTTCAACGGTTGAACTGGATTGTGAGTAGAGGTACAATAAAAGTTTAGCCATCCTTAGGGTTACGTCAGCAGGAATTATGCATACAAGGACGAATATGATTTCAGCAAGGGCACGGAACTTCTCCGGACGCACCGGAGCCGTAACTTTAGACATGGCTTAGACACAGCACCTCACCCCGCACTCCTTTGTGTGTTTCCTGTGTTGTTGTTTTCGTGCCTCCAACTCACTGTTAGGAGGTGAAACAGAGTGTCAGAGTTTCTGCTTGCTGCTGAAGCCGTTCCACCCAAGCTGGGCATCTTCCGCCCCGTCAATAACACGGTCTTCTCGGTGCTCATAAGCATCGTCATGATCATCCTCGTGTACGTGATGATCAACAGGGCCAAGAAGGGCGAGAAGATTCCGGAGATCCGCAAGATCCCCGGCATCGAGGCGTTCGAGGAGGCCATCGGCCGCGCAACCGAGATGGGCAAGCCGGTCCACATGACCGACTACAGCACCGCTCTCGGTGACGACTCCACCTTCGCTTACTGGTCGTTCCTGGCGTACATCGCCAAGCAGTGCGCCCAGTACGACACCCGGTTCATCGCGACCGACGCTAACTACCTGGTTAACGTCGTGAACCAGGAAATCGTTAAGCAGGCTTACTTGGAGGCCGGTAAGCCCGACGCCTACAACCCCGACGATATCAGGTTCATCGCCGGTTCCCAGTTCGCTTGGGCGATGGGCGTCGCGGGTCTTGTCGCGCGCGAGAAGCCGGCGGCTCAGTTCCTGGTCGGTTACTTCTACGCTGAGTCTCTGATCCTCGCCGAGGCCGGAAACCTCGTGGGGGCCATCCAGGTAGCTGCTGCCAGCTCCCCTGCCCAGATCCCGTTCTTCGTCGCCGCTTGCGACTACACCATGATTGGTGAGGAGCTTTACGCCGGCGCCGCCTATGTCTCCAGAGACCCGGTCATTATGGGTACTGTGGTTGCTCAGGACATAGTCCGCGTCTCACTGTACGTGATCATCCTTCTCGGCGGCATCGTCCAGTGGCTGTCGCCGCAGAACAATTTCATCAGGAACTTCATCAACTTCTAGCGCCTTTTGCACGCGAGTTGATGTTGGAAGGAGGTGCAGTCGGTGAGAAAAGAGATCCCGTTCGCCCTAAGCTTGATCTTCGCGGCCTTCAGGTTCTGCCTTGAGGCCTTTGAGGGTCCTTACAACTATGCTCTGGCATCCGGTGACAAACTTCTGAACGCCATGTCATGGGCGATGACCTTCATGTCCTGTGGTGCGCTTTTCCTGGGAGCGCTGAACCTTATCCGGATTCACTCCAACAACATCCGGAGGAAGAGGCCATACTGGCAGTTCAGTGTCTACCTCCTGGCTATCCTAGTGTACCAGTCCATCATGGGTCTGGCGACGCACCATACGGCTCCCGTGTATGCCTGGCCGTATAACGCTATCTACCTCCCGTTGGACGCCACGATGTTCTCGCTCCTTGCGTTCTACATCGCTTCGGCGGCCTACAGAGCTTTCCGAGTGAGGAACGTCGATGCGGCCGTCATGCTCACGTCAGCGTTCATTCTGATGCTCGGTAACGTTCCGATTGGTGAAGTTATCTGGGGTCCTGACAAGTTCTTGGGCGGCTTCGCCGGAATCAAGAACTGGATCCTGCGCGTTCCCAACGCCGCCGGCAACAGGGCCATTACTTTGGGTATCTTCTTGGGAATCATGGCCACTCAGAGCCGTATACTCCTCGGCATCGAGAGGCGTCACCTTGGTCAAGAATAGCCTGACGCTCACTTAGGTAGCGGAAAGGAGGGAATAGTGTTGAAGTTCCTGGAGAGGTTCGATCAGATAAACCCCCAGATAGTATACTTGCTTATGGCGGTTGCCTTGATATTCCCGGTGCTTAAACCCATCGGATTGCCCCTGAGCATCGACCAGCAGCTCACAATGCCGGTTTACCAGTGGATCGAGAGCCTGCAGCCCGGCGACATCGTTATATTCGATGCCGCATACGGTGGCGGTTCTGACTCGGAGCTTGGTCCCCAGCTCAAGGCTTGGTTCACCCACTGCATGATGAAGGGCGTCAAGGTGGTAGGTTTGGCGCAGTGGGAGGCCGGCGCCACTCTGGCTTACAACTCGCTGAAGGCCTTGTCGGAGCAGCTTAAGGCCGAAGGCATTCCCTGCGAGTACGGCGTCGACTGGGTCTTCCCCGGATACAAAGCCGGTGGCGGTCCCACCTGGAGATCCATGCAGGACGACTTCTGGGCCGCTTGCGGAAACGTTGACTGGGAGAAGACAGACTTCAGCCAGCTCCCGCTTTTGCAGAGGCTCAAGAAGTGGACCCCCGAGACTGTTAAGGGAATTATGTGCTTCTCTGCAGGTAGCCCGGGTATCCCCACGTTCACTCAGTACTTCGCCGATCACAAGCTGTACGTGGGTGACGTGGCGGTACAGGTCGCGGGAACCAGCAACCTGCTCCGTTCTGGTCAGGTTAAGGGTATTATCCCCGGTCTGAGCGGCGCCGCTCAGTACGAGAAGCTGATTGGCCGTCCGGGACTCGGCGTCAAGCTCATGGACGCCCAGTCGCTGGGGCACTCGATCATCATAATTTTGGTTATCCTTGGCAACATCGGTTACAGGCTCAAGATGCGTAACACGCAGAGGCGCGCCTAGCGTCACCTGAAAGGGAAAGCGAGGTGAAACTAAATGTCTAGAACTCAAGTTTGGGTTGCGGCGCTAGCCACTTTGGCGTGTTACAGCTACCTGTACAAGGAGAACTTTTTCTTCAGGTTGGCAGAGCACACCATGATACCCCTGGCCGTTGCGCACGTCTTGACAACGGGTTGGCACAACACGTTCCTTCCCTACATCGAGACCCATGTCAAGGGCAAGGGCTGGTGGTGGTTCTGGATCTTCTTCGTGATGGGAGTTCTGTACTACGCCAGGTTCCTGCCGGCAAGGTGGGCATGGATAACCAGATATCCCATCTCAGTTAGTGTAGGATGGTCGCTCGGATACTACTTCTCGCTGTTCCCGAGGCAGTACGGTGTTCAGATCGCCGACGCCGTGAGGGACCTTGGTGTGTTCGAGAACATCCTATTCTTCCTCATGTTCGCCACGTCAATGATGTACTTCTTCTTGACGGTCGGCGGCAACTCCAAACCCTTCCGCACAGCAGCGCAGTGGGGTAGATGGATCCTCATGGTCGGTTTCGGCGCAAGCTTCGGCAACACCGTTTCCGGCCGTATCTCGCTCTTCCTTGGCAGGCTCTCGTTCCTCCTCACGGAGTGGCTGGGAGTGGCCCTGTAAGAGATCGGTTTTCTGGGAGAGAAGAAGCCGGCGGATTAGCCGCCGGCTTCCTGTTTGTGACTGCAGTGTGCCTCCCGTGCGATTCCTGAGTGATTCCCGCGTGACTATTGTGTGCTACTCCGCGACTGCTGCGCGACCGCCGTGCGAGTAATGTGTGAGGGCTGAATGGGCACTAGCTGATGCCTTCGAGCACGAGAGAAGACCAAGACTCGAACTTGCCCAAGAGCCCGAGTTTTGATATCTCGACCCACGCCCCAAGCATTTTGTCGGTTTCTCTAACTGCAAGGATAGGCGCGGGGAGATGGACGACCGTTACGAGGCCCAAGTGGACCCTTCCTACGGCGTTCTTGTCGTCGTTTAGGAATCCCAGTACGGATATGGGTGGCTTTCCCGGGAAGCATACCTCTTCTTTGATCTCGCGCTGGGTATTGATTGTGACCAGGGCCTTGAGGTCGGCAATCCTACGTCTTCCCGGCCAGGTGATCTCTTTTGCCGGGTTCATGTGGCCTCCCACACCGATCGAAAGAAGCCCGTGGAGCCTCGACTCGCCCTGAGTTCCCAATCTTTTCATGACGAAGACCCGTCGGTCGGACACAAATAGGGTATAGGAGATGAGCTGCTTCATGGCCGGGTTTTCCTCAAGCTCCGGTCTCGGTCTGAAGACGCTTTTCCTGGCCAAGAACCGCCAGATCTCCGGTGAGTCTCTGCGCACTCCCCGCCACTCGCCGACCGCAGCGTACAGTTCTGCGGTTGGGACGGAGAGCACAAGTTCGTTCGGTACTGTGTGTTGTCCGGCGGTCACTTAAGAACCAACCTCTTTCTCATCCAGGTTATACTTCAGTAGATCAAGTTCCTCTGTAAGCAGCCTGTCTCCTGCCGCGACAGTGAATGTGTATGTCTTTCCTATTTCAACAAGACGCCGGAAGGCCTTGTATAGATCCCTTCCTACGCGGCTTGCCGCATAGATCGAAGCGGTCAGGTGAGAGGGCTCCGCGTAGGCGAATACCTGGACGAGCACATCGCCTCCCGCGGGACGTACCCGCACCTTTACCTGTGTGTCGCCCACATAGACCTTCGGACCGCTCTCAAACGGACGCGTCCCGTTCTGAAGAGATAGCACTATCTTTGCTGCCTGTTTGGCCTCTTCTTGACTCGGATAGCACACTGCGATGAAGGGGGACGGGAGAGGGTCATCCGGGGTGTATTGTACGGCCCCCACTATTACCTTTGGGCGTCCTGCATGGAGCGCTCCTCCTCGTTTACTGCCGGAGCAGGTCGTCTACAAATACTATCATATCTTGCTTGTCTTCATAATAACTTTTCACTAAGTGAGGTGGTGTCTTGTGTCCTGGAGGAGCGACCTTAGGGAAAGGATGCGTTCTACCGGCAGTGCCGGAAGGGCCATCGGCAGGCAGTTCCGAAGCAGCGCCCAGCGTGAACTCAGTAACGTAAGGGCCCTCCCACGGTGGGTTAAGGAGACGATCGTCTGCCTGTTTATCTTCGCCCTTCTTCTGGGCGCGTCAAAGGCAGATAAGGGTTTGGCTCTCCGCCTGGTCGGTTTCGCCAGGACTTCTGTCACGGCCGACATCACCTGGGAAGAGGTGAAGTCTTTTGCCGTAGGACTTCCCGTGAAACTTAAGGACCTCGCCTCGCTGGACCTCCGTAACTTCTGGTCCAGGGCGGTAACGGGGACTCCCACCGAACTGGCCTGGCCCGTCAGCGGCGAGATCACTTCATTCTTCGGCTGGCGTCCCAATCCGGACTCGCCCGGCATGTCCCTGCACCAGGGCATAGATATTGCGGCTCCCAAGGGCACCAAAGTGGCCGTGGTGCTTGACGGAGTAGTTTCGAACGTCCGCCAGTCACCCCAGTACGGTCTTGTCGTGGAGATCGATCACGGAGGCGGCGTCTCGACCGTATACGGCCATCTTGATTCTGCCCTGGTACAAGAAGGCGACAAACTGAGGCGCGGCGATCACCTTGGGACCGTGGGCGACAGCGGAAACGCCACCGGCAGCCACCTGCATTTCGAGGTCAGGAAGGACGGTATCGAGGTAGACCCGATGACTCTCCTGCCGCCCTTGGTGAAGGGTCCGTAGTCCGGAGGCTCAGGAAAGGAATTGGACGCAGTGTCCATCCAAGTGGCAAGGTTGGGCAACACCCGGGTCTGCTTCCACATTACATTCCTGCTCGCTGCGGTCATCTTGGTCTTCGCCGGCTATGGGCTCCACTTCCTTGTCTACGTTGGCAGCCTGGCCTTCCACGAACTGGGCCACATCTTCGCGGCGGCGCTCATGGGAGCAGAGGTCACTCAAGTTGAGGTATGGCCTTTCGGGGCCACCGCTAAGCTGGAGCGTTCGTGGCAATTGACGCCCCATGCCGACGGGATGGTGGCTTTCGCAGGTCCCTTCAACAGCGGCCTACTGGCGTCGGTGGCATCTGCCCTCCAGAGGGGCCTCATACAGTCGGGGAACCTCGTAACCCAGTCAACTTACCCGCTTTTGGACCTCCTCGTCAAAGTGAACTTGGGTTTCTTCCTCATAAACATGATACCGTGCCTGCCCTTGGACGGAGGTCGCGTTGTGAGGTCAAGGCTTGCACTTAAGGTCGGGTACGTCGAGGCATCGCGAAAGATGACAACCTGGGGGCTCGCGGCAGGCTCTATCATCACGGTCCTCGGCTTCGTCGGGCTGGCCGCGGGGCGCAGCTGGTACGTCCTCGCCGTCGCAGGTCCCATAATCATATGGGGCGCCGCCAACGAGAGAGACAGCGCGGCCCAAGAGAAAATCATGGAGATCCTAAATCGCAGCGAGAGGCTCCGTCAAAGGCGCGCCATCCCCGTCGCGGAGATAATGGTCCCTCACGATGCCACCGTGGCCGAAGTGGTCACGAAACTGATGCCTTCCCGCTACCACATAATACTCGTGGCCGGCCGGAACATGAAGGTCTTGGGACGCGTCACAGAGACGAAGCTCCTGGAGACCTTCTACGGAGGCGGCACGCACCTTCGCATGAGAGATATCTGGGAGAGGAACCATCCCGAGTAGGGGAGCCGCAGGGCGAGATCGGACTCCTTCCGTGCTCTCAGGTGCTAGCATAGGTTATAATTCTTGTAAAGAGCTTTCGCCTCCACAATGGGTGAGAAGCGCACTGAGAGGATTGGCCGTATTCATTGCGGGACACGAGTTTTATGGGTCCGTCGTGGGACGACCTGAAACGCCAACTGGGCAAGGTTGAGAAGCCTGCGAGATACGTAGGTGGGGAACTGGGAGCCGTCCGCAAGGACTTGGCTTCCGTGGATGTTGCATTTGCGCTGGCCTTCCCCGATGTCTACGAGGTCGGGGTGAGCCACCTCGGGTCACTTATCATCTATTCCATCCTGAACTCATTGGACTTCGTAGCCTGCGAGCGAGTTTACATGCCCTGGACCGATATGGAGCAGCTCCTCAAGGATAAGGGGTGGCCTCTATTCTCCATAGAAAGCCGGGTGCCTCTGGCGAGCTTTGATATCGTGGGCTTCTCGCTGCAGTATGAACTCACGTACACCAACATCCTCGCCATGCTGGATTTGGGAGGGATCCCGCTCCGGGCAGAAGACAGGGGAGACAGTCATCCCCTTGTCATCGCAGGCGGTCCGTGTGCCATGGCTCCTGAGCCGCTGGCGGATTTCGTGGACGCCTTCGCCCTGGGTGACGGCGAGGAACTGGTCGTGGACATAGTGCGGGTGTACAGGGATTGGAAGAAGGAAGGTGCCTCGCGGAGAGAGCTTCTCAAGAGACTTGCCGGAGTGGAAGGCGTCTACGTCCCATCGCTGTACGAAGTGGTGCGCGATGAAACGGGCACGCGCGCCGTTCCCAAGGATCTGGATGGGTTTAGGGCACCTCCCGTGGTCCGCCGGAGAGTGCTGAAGTCGCTGGAAGACGCGCCTTATCCTGACAAGCCCTTCATCCCACTCATCCCGCCCATCCACGACAGGGCGATGGTTGAGATATTCCGCGGGTGCGGCCAGGGGTGCCGGTTCTGCCAGGCCGGGATGCTGTACCGCCCGGTCAGGGAAAGAGAGCCGGAGACCGTGGATAAGCTCGCCAGGGAGGTCCTCAAGCACTCGGGGTACGACGAGGTATCGCTCGTATCGCTTTCGTCCGCCGATTACGGGTTCATCAAAGAAGCGGTGAGCCGCCTCTTACGGAAGGACCCTTGCGGCGCGCGGGTCTCCTTGCCTTCTCTGCGGGTGGATTCGTTCTCCGTGGGCCTTGCCGAGATGCTCGGTTCATCGGCGACGAGCGGGCTTACCTTAGCGCCTGAGGCGGGGTCGCAGCGGATGAGGGACGCCATCAACAAGCGGGTCACCGAGGAGGAAGTCCTGGAAGCGGCGGAGAGCGCCTTTTCTGCCGGATACTCCCACATTAAGCTCTATTTCATGATTGGGCTCCCCGGGGAAACCGACGAAGACGTACTGGATATTGCGCGGCTTGCCTCCCGTATCCGCGAGATCGGGCGCAAGATGGGGAAGCGTCCGACTGTTGTCGTGTCGGTATCGGGCTTCGTGCCCAAACCCCATACTCCGTTCCAGTGGGAACCGGCGGTCCCTCCCGACGAGCTTAAGCGCCGCCAGCGTCTGCTCCGAAACGCTTTGCGCGGGCCCGGCCTGGAGTTCCGCTACCACGACGCGGAGCTTTCGGCCTTAGAAGCGGTTTTCGCCAGGGGGGACAGGAGGCTGGGCGCCGCTCTGGAGGCAGCTTTCAGGAAAGGATGCAGGTTTGACGCGTGGCCGGACCAGGTGCGTTTCGAGGCGTGGGCAGAAGCTTTTCGAGAGACGGGTATCGATCCCGCCGGTTATGCCTACAGGGAGCGCCCGAGAGATGAGGTCTTCCCTTGGGACCACCTTAGCTCGGGGGTGCGGAAGGCATTTCTATGGAGGGAGCGGGAGAAATCCCGTGAGGCGCTTACTACCTGGGACTGCCGCGAAGGCCGCTGCACGGGATGCGGTATCTGCGGCGATTTTGGCGTGGCCGTCCGTCTGGCAGGCGGGCGGAAAGGGCCGTCCTTTGAGGCAGGAAGGTGACCGATGAGAGTTCGCGCCGTATATGAAAAGGGCGATAGAGTTAGGTTTCTGGGGCACCTGGATGTCGGCCGGTGCCTGAAGCTCGCTTTGAGGCGCGCCGGTTGGCCGGTCGAGATGTCTCAAGGGTTTTCACCGAAGCCCAAGATATCTGTTTATGCGCCGCTACCGGTGGGTGTGGCCGGTCACCGGGAGTACTTCGACGCGGTCCTCAGCGGACGTCCGGATATAGGCGCGCTTGCCCGGACACTCGCCTCTTCGCTGCCCGAGGGCTTTGCCCTACACGAGTTGTACCCCGTCGGAGACGGTGAACCGCCGTTTGAGGAGACTGTGAAGGCCTCTCTCTATTCGGTGGACATGGAAGGAGTGGAGCCGGAGGCCATAAGGCGCGCGTTGGATGCGTTTCTGAAGGCGTCTCAGGTCTTGTTTGACGTGGTGCGTCCCAATGAGGTGAAGACCGTAGACCTTAGGCCCTTTGTCCTCGGGGTCGGAGAACCCGAGGAGGCCGGCGCAGATCGCGTGGTATTGGATATGACGATCGCCCACGACAAGGGACGCACGGTACGCCCGCAATGGGTCATTGCCTCTCTAGCGGAGTTCGGTCTGAATGCAGATCCCAGAGAGGCCATTATTGACAGAAGGAAGATCATATTTGAGTAACTCTTTAGATAATCCGAGCAACAGGCCCACGAACGGGCCTTCTCACGACACGTCGGGCGAGTCTTTGGTAGAGCCTTCTGACGAGAGGCCGGCGCACACACAGGACTTGGGAGACCCGGGGGACGAGGTTGGCGAGAAGAAGCCTTCCGGAAAGAAGCGTTCTTCCAGGAGATACGTCCGGAAGCGTTCGTCCCGCAAGAAACCTGTCCCTACAGAATCTTCTGTCCCGGCACCTTCCGAGCAAGCGACTCCTGCCACGGGACCTTCCGAAGCGGCATTTCCAGAACCGGGTGAAGGCGCCACTCAGAGTACGGTGCAGTTTGAGTCCTCTGTAGAAAAACCTAATGAAGAGGTCTATGAAGGGCCCTATGTAGAGGTCCGTGCAGAGACTCATGGAGAGGCTCGAGAGACTCACGGAGACACACACGGAGACACTCATGGAGAGACCGCTCATGACGGATATGATGAACGGTTTGAGGTTTTCGAGGAGGAGTTTGTCCCCAGCCGCAAACCTGGAAAAAGAAAAGCCCCGAAGTCCCGGAAGATGGCTCCAAAGAAAGCAAACGGGGCGATCCAGTCCCACGCCGAGCCTTCCCGTCCGAACCGCGAGATCCTGGTAAGCGCCGCGAGCGACGAGACCAGGGTGGCGGTTGTGGAGGACGGCGTTGTTGTCGAGTTTTACGTCGAGAGGCCCACCAGTCAGAAGATTGCAGGGAGCATTTTCCTAGGGCGTGCCATGAACGTTTTACCGGGCATGCAGGCTGCGTTCATTGACATAGGCGAGGAGAAGAACGCCTTCCTTTATGTTGACGATGCCTTGCTTCCCCCGAACCTCGACGACTCAGATGAAGAGCTTCCGATAAATAGGAGAAGGAATAGGAGCATCACCGAGCTCGTGAAGCAAGGCCAGGACATCATGGTCCAGGTTGTTAAAGAGGCCATAGGGACCAAGGGTGCCCGCGTTACGTGCCACGTCACCTTTCCCGGACGGTACCTTGTCCTAATGCCCACAGTGAACTACACCGGAGTCTCCCGCAGGATCACAGATGAGGAAGAAAGGCAGCGCCTCAGGAGGATCGCGAGATCCATAAAGCCCAAGGACATGGGGCTTATCATCCGCACGGTGGCCCTAGGGAAGTCCGAGGAAGAGCTGAAGCGCGACCTCGACTTCCTCCTCAAAGTGTGGGAGAAAGTCCAAAAGAGGGCGCGTTCTGCCAAGGCCCCCGCGCTCATCCATCAAGACCTGGGGCTGGTCTTCCGCGTCGTGAGAGACGAGCTTAACCAGAACACAACAAGGCTCCTCGTGGACGACGTCCACACCTACGGGAAGATCCTGGACCTCTTGGACTCGGTCTCTCCCGAGATGAAAGACCGCGTCATCTTCTACAGGGATAGGGAGTACCCGCTCTTCCAGCTCTACGGAGTGGACGCCGCAATCGACAAGGCGCTGCAGCGTCAGGTATGGCTGAAGTCCGGCGGCTACTTGGTCATCGACAGGACCGAGGCGCTCACGGTCATCGACGTGAATACCGGAAGGTTTGTCGGGAACAAGAACCTGTCCGACACCGTGTTCAAGATCAACATCGAAGCCTGCAAGGAGATCGCCAGGCAGCTCCGCCTGCGCGATATAGGCGGAATCATCGTGGTGGACTTCATCGATATGGAAGTCCCTGCGCACCGGCAGAAGCTCCTCGAGGAACTGGAGAAAGAACTCAGGCGGGACCACACAAAAACGGTGGTGGTGGGCCTCACCGGGCTCGGGCTTGTTGAGATCACGAGGAAAAAGGTCCGCCAGAGCATCGACGCCACCATGATGAGGATGTGCCCATATTGCGGAGGAAAGGGCACCGTGATGTCCGAGGAGACGGTAGCCGCCAGAGTGCGGAGAGAGATTAGAAGAGTCCTGGCGAACTCAAGTTGCGAAGCCATTCTGGTCGAAGTGAACCCCGGCGTCGCTTCCTATTTGATAGGTCCGGGCGGCCAAAACCTCAGGGAACTCGAGAAGGAGACCGGCCGGAGCATATTCATAAGGGGCGCGGAAGGGCTGCACCTAGAGGAGATGAACGTGAAGGCTATCGGCACGAAGGAGGAGATAGCCGAGAAGGCCATCCCCGTGCACATGGGAGAGATCCTCGAGGTCGTCGTGGAAGAGCAACATGACAAGAACCCTTCCGACGGGATAGCCAGACGAGAGGGTTATGTGATCGACATCGAGAGCGCCGGAGACAAGGTGGGCCAGAAGGTTTCCGTCCAGATAACCGCCTGTCACCGCACCTACGCAAAGGCGCGGCTCATCGTTTCTTGACATGGTTTTGGGCAGCGTGCTAGACTGTAACGGTATCTTTGTAGCTATGGTTAGTAGGGGGTTTCCACGTTGTACGCTATAGTTGAGACAGGCGGGAAGCAGTATAAAGTCTCTCCCGGAGAGATAGTCAGAGTCGAGAAGCTTCCGGGGACCCGCGGCGATTCCCTCGTATTTGAGAAAGTGCTGGCCGTTTCTGATAACGGGAGCTTGAGAGTGGGCAACCCCTATCTGGAAGGGACCACCGTCAAAGGGACGATCGTTCGCCAGGGCAAGGCAAGGAAGGTCCTGGTTTTCAAGTACAGGGCGAAGACGAACTACCGGCGGCGCTACGGCCACAGGCAGCAGTTCACCGAGGTAAGGGTGGACTCTGTCGAAGGGAATGCTACGGGCACGGCTGATTCGTAAGGCCCCGCCGGGAGGTCCCGGCCGCGCAGTCCTCTGCGGCTACGTCCTAGCAGGGCACGCCGGGTACGAGAAGTATGGTTCCGACATCGTATGCGCGGCGGTTTCGGCCATAGCCCAGACAGTCCTGTTCGCTCTTCAGGATATCCTGGGCGAGGACCAAGTGGTTTGCAAGGTTGAAGAAGGCGACATGCGGGTGAGCATCACGCCGGAAAAAGCCCTCGAGGATGGGCCCAAGGCCCTCCTGAGAGCTCTAGAGATCGGGCTGACATCGATTGCCCACAGTTACCCGCAGTCCGTGAGTATTGACGACACTGGGCGTTGAACGGTAAGGAGGGAAGTCGGATGATGCGCATGGATCTTCAGCTGTTTGCTCATAAGAAGGGAGTAGGTAGCTCCAGGAACGGACGTGACTCCAAGCCGAAGATGCTCGGCGTCAAGACCTATGACGGAGAGTTCGTGACGGCAGGCAGCATCATAGTCCGTCAGAGGGGCACCAGGATCCATCCCGGTCAGAACGTCGGTATGGGCAAGGACCACACCCTGTTCGCGAAGATCGACGGCTTTGTATCCTTCGGTCGCAAGGGCCGGGAAGATAGAATAGTGTCCGTGCTTGCCGGAGTACCCGAGATGGCGGCAGAGGCAGCCGGCAACGGAGACAGGGACTGATATTTTTTCCTGAGAACTTAGGGAGATGAGCGGCGGAAGATTTCCGCCGCTTTTCACGCTCTTAGGGACGGGAGGATGAGGTGTGACTTCGCGGTTCATAGATAAGGTCATAGTGAACGTGAAGGCCGGCGACGGCGGCGATGGCTGCGTGTCTTTCCGCAGGGAAAAGTACATACCGAGAGGCGGTCCCAACGGCGGTGACGGTGGTGACGGCGGCAACGTAATCTTGCGGGTTGACCCGGGGATGAACACCCTGTACGACTTCCGCTACAGGCCGAACCTCAAAGCCAAGAACGGCCGGAACGGCATGGGAGATATGCGGGCCGGCAAGAGAGGCGACGACCTCATCGTCAAAGTGCCCCCGGGTACCACGGTGCGGGACGCCGATACCGGCGAGCTGATCGCGGATCTGGTCG
>DUSU01000100.1 GCA_012842425.1 Candidatus Fermentithermobacillaceae bacterium
ACTCTCCGTTACACCTTTTCCTCAAGGTCCGAAGAGCCACTCGCCCTAAGCGAGTCTCCTTCGACTCAAAGGTTCTCTTACGCTGTTCAGTTTTCAAGGACCGACTTTCCTTGTCGCACCCCTCCGTCGGGGCGCAAGGGATACTATAGCATCCCAGAAAACTAAGATCAACACCCCGACGAAACTTTTTTCCTAGTTTGAGCAGGAATGATTCTGAATACTCCGTCCGTTAATTCTTTGGACGCATCATAGGGAACAGGATAACGTCACGGATCGAGCGGGAATCGGTAAGGAACATCACAAGCCGCTCAATCCCTATACCGAGCCCACCTGCGGGAGGCATGCCGTACTCAAGCGCCGTGATGAAGTCTTCATCATAAGGATGAGCCTCACGGTTGCCGGCTGCCTTTTCCCTAGCCTGCTGCTCAAACCTTTCCTTCTGATCTATAGGGTCATTCAGCTCCGAAAACGCGTTGCCGAGCTCTGAACCGAGAGCAAACGCCTCAAACCTGTAGGTGAGGCTCGGATCGTCCTCCCTACGTTTCGCGAGCGGAGATATCTCCACAGGATAGTCTATGAGGAAATGAGGCTGGATGAGCTTCGGCTCGACATATTCGCTCATGATCTCCTCAATTACGCTGCCCTTGGTCTGGGCCTTATCCATCTGGAGACCGAGTTTCTTGGCAATTGCCTTGGCGTCCTCATCGTTCTTTATGTCCCCGGGCCGTATCCCCGTCGCCTCCGTAATCGCGTCCCACACCCGAACGCGCGGCCAGGGCGGAGTAACGTCGATTTCATGGCCAAAGGACATGAACTTCATGGTACCCAGGACCTCCTGGGCGCACCCTGAGATGAGGTCCTCGACGAGTTTCATCATATCTTCATAGTCCGCATATGCCTGGTAGACTTCCATCGCGTAGAACTCAGGGTTGTGGCGAGTGTCTATGCCCTCATTCCTGAAGTTCGGGCCGATCTCGTAAACCTTCTCCAGCCCGCCCACAAGAAGTCGCTTCAAATAGAGTTCGGTCGCAATGCGGAGGTATACATCTATATCTAGTGCATTGTGATGGGTGATGAACGGACGCGCGTGAGCACCTCCGGCAATCGTCTGAAGGACCGGCGTCTGCACTTCGATGAAACCTCTCTCGTCGAGGAATCGCCGGATATAGGAAATGATCTTGCTTCTTTTCACGAAAACATCTTGGACGGAAGGGTTCGCTATGAGGTCCAGGTACCTCTGGCGATACCTGAGGTCCACGTCGGTGAGCCCGTGCCACTTCTCCGGAAGGGGCCTCAGGGCCTTGCTGAGGAGCGTCCATTCATGGACTTCTACGGTAGGCTCTCCTCTCTTCGTCCGGAAGACCGAGCCTCTTATGCCCAGGATGTCGCCAAGGTCGATAAGCTCCTCAAAAGCCTTGTAGTTCTCCTCACCGAGGAGGTCAAAACGAACGTGGAGCTGGATGCGGCCGGTCCGGTCCCGTAGATCCGCAAAGCAGGCCTTCCCGTGTCCGCGGATAGCGGTAATCCTGCCCGCAAGACTCACCTTGGTACCGGCGATTTCGTCACACTTATCGGCGACTTCCTTTGCCTTCGCGGTCACCTCGTAGCGGCCGCCAAAAGGTGATATACCCTTGGATTCCGCCAGCGCGAGCTTCCGCCGTCTTCTCTCGAGTTCTTCGTCCATTGCGGACCGGGGCAAGTCCCTCTCGTCTGCGTCGCCGAACAATGTAACAACCTCCCGCCGTTTTCTCTAGATATCTGACCGGACAAGAATTTGGTTAAGCGGTGATCTCCAGTACTTCGTACTTGGATGTGCCTGCCGGAACCATCACCGAGACAATGGCTCCTGGCTTCTGACCCAGAAGGGCCCTTCCAACCGGTGAATCCATTGATATCCTCTTCTTTGATGGGTCGGCCTCGTGAGCGCCCACAATGGTGTACTCGTTGACCTCGCCTCTATCGAGGTCCCTCACCGTGACGGTGCAGCCTATGGTAACAACTTCGGGGTTCTTAGCGCCGTCGCTCACTATCTTTGCGTGACGCAGTATCTTCTCAAGACTGAGAATACGACCTTCGACAAAAGCTTGTTCGTTCTTGGCGTCTTCGTACTCAGCATTCTCAGAGAGGTCACCAAACTCGCGAGCTGACTTGATCCTTTCGGCCACTTCTCTCCTTCTAACAAGTTTCAGGTAGTTCAGCTCTTCCTCAAGGTTCTTCTTGCCTTCAGGAGAGAGTACAATCTCACGTTCTGCCATCCTCCCGAATCTCTGCCTTTCCTGAAGAATTTACGAGGGTGCGGCGTAGAACGCGCTGCACCCAGATAAACGCATATCAGTGTATGTCCGGCCTACCGCTGTCTATTCTAGAACCCTATAGATAGACAAAGACCCCTGCAAGTACTCGTCCGCTGCAGTGGTCGCGCCGTTTTCGGCGACAGCATTATAAATGCAGGTTAGTATCGCCGTCAATAGCAGTTTGGCTCCGGCGGTCCGGTCCTAAGTACATATATCTTATCGATGATTAGCCTGCCGGAAGTTACGTTCTGCCTTTGAGCCTCCTCTTCGCGTTTTCCTTAATTCGCTCGATCTCCTCGTCGGTCACCGGCTTCTCAAAGCTCCTGAACCCCGCGACCTCGAAACCGTGCTTCTTCGCGAGTTCGGCGATGGCCTTAACCTTTCCGACGGGCATCTCCCGCCCGAGGCTCCAGTCGGAGTAGTTCTCTTCCAGGGCCAGGAGCATGGTTTCGGCCATACAGGCGTAGCTGGTTTTCGGAGGAAACCCGAAGTTAAAGTGAAAATCGACATCTCCGGGCACTTTCACGACTCCGCCTTCGATGATGAGCACGTCGTTTCGCTTTTTCTTAACTTCCACCGACACATTCCTCGGACGAGACACATCGCAGACGAGCGCACCCGGCCTCAGGTCATCCGGCTCAATAATGGCATCAATAGCGGAACTTACGCATACGACAACGTCGGCCTCACGGACCGCCGCCGAGACATCCCTCGTAAGCCTCGGGACCATCCCCGTCTCCGAGACTATTGTCTCCGCGACCCTCTCAAGCCGCCCCATGTCCCTAGCGCACAGGGTCAGGTGGCGGCCTTCGTCGGCCATGATAAGCGAAACCGCTCTTCCGATGGCCCCGGATGCCCCGAGCACAAGGACGTTTGCTTCATCCATGTTTATCTCCATTAGCCGGGCCGCCTTCTCGGTAGCCTCGATGGCCGTGGCCACGGTATAGCTGTTCCCTGTTGTGACGGCGACATCCACGTTCCGCCTGATCGTCACGCCGGCGTCGCCAACTACCGATGTGAACGCCCCGAGCCCCACTACCTTGGCACCGAGGTCCGCCGCTTTGTTGCACGCGTCGATAATCTTGCCCAATACCCGCTTTTCAGGAAGGGAGAGCATGAGCCTGGGAACCAGCGGCACCGAGACGAACCACCCTTCGGCCTCGCCGTACTGAGACTTAACTCCGGTGATCTGGGACACTTTCAAAGGAGGCATGTGGGAGATAAGCGTCTCAACCAGCCTTCCAGGCAAATGCCTGGCTATGGGGTATTTCCGTGCCACATCGCTTACATCGATCGGATGAATAATGAAGCCAAAGGTACCCAAGCGCGTCCCCTCCAGAAGGATGCATATGAAGTGCGTATGCGGTTAGGCTTACGGCTATGTCGCGTGAGACGGGATGAGCGACGGAGGATTCAGCACCTCTATCCTGGGCCTGAAGTTCAGCCGGTCCAGCATGGCGTTGATCTCGTCGTCCGTAATTTGCTCCGGCTTCTTTCCCAGCAGGGACACAATGAGTCCCTCCATCACGTTGGTCCCAAAAGACCGGCCCTCCATTTCCGGGGTAGTGGTGATAAGCGTGCTCACGCCACGTGCTTTGAAATCGGCAACATCGTCTTCAGTCACCGTGTTCGTGATAATTGACTTCCCGGTCATGTCATCGGGCATGTGCTTCACGACATAGTGGAAGTCGCCGGCGATTACATCGGCCTCATGGTAGAAACGGGCGAACTTCGGATTTGCCTTTCGGTGCTCCTGCTTGCTCCCGGTGGGGTAAAGCATGGAGAAAGGAAGGCGTACCACGATGGGCGCGATGGCGCGAGCGACTTTATCCAGGACATTTAGTGAATGGAGTGGCACAGGGAGCCCTAGGGCGAATATGAGGTCTCCCAGGACGAGGCTGCAGCCGGTGTCTCGCAGAGCCTCGGCCATCCCGAACCTGTCCACACCGACGGTGAGGAGCACCCTCAAGTCCCTAAACGGCACCTTCGCCTCTTCGTGCAGGTACCGTATAACCCGGCGCTCAAGCGTGCCCTTGAGTCTGCTGCCGTCCACGATGGGGGTTTTCTTAGCGGCTTTGGCTATGGGCACAGCGTCTTTCAGCATGTACTTGGACTTGCCGCAACCGATCCACAGGTCGATGCCTCCCATACCGAAGGCATCCACCTTGCCGTCCAGTTCTCTTATGATCTCGATGGCCTTGGGGATTGAACCATCGGTCCCGATCCTTTCGACGATAACGTGCTCGCCCAGAAACTCACTTTCGGTCCTTTTGTTGCGTTTTGAGGAGCCGAGGCTGACGCTCACTACGTGCTTCATATGTAAGACCCCCTAGCCCTTTAGGCCCTGTATCACCTTGCGAAGAGACTCGGGATTCACATAGACGTCGCCTAGGACGGGCGACTTGCCGATGACTATGGTTGCTGCCTCCGTGCTCCTGTCGACCAGGCCTTTCATGATCTCCAATCTCTTGTCGGAGCCGATGAAGACTACTTTTTCGAACCGGCGGACCGAGGCTATTAGCGTCATGAGCTCATTGAGCAGGTCGGTCCCGCTTCTCTGACGCACGAACGCCCACCGCTCCTCGTCGGTCATAAGAAGAGTGAAGTCGACTCCCTCTTCCCTGGCCACTTCCCTTATCTCATCGCAGTTGGCGATCGGGAAACCGATGAGAGCGATTGAACCGCCTTTTCTGATCTCCCCCAATGTCTCGAGCCGGGAGATGAAAGTGCGGTCTACGCCTAGAGCGTCCGCCACTTCCGATTGCGACTGGCCCTTCGACCTACGGGACAGGATGGCATCGATGGCCTCGTGTATCTTCTCGCGGCTTATCATCTTGTCACCGATACGCACGAAGTCCAAGCGACCCACCCCCCTATGTTGTGCACAAGTCTGTGTACACTATAGCAAGGGCGGTATTTATGCGCAAGAGGAAACATAGATGGAAGATCTGGCGCAAAGAACCGCCCATCCCCAGGACTTAGACTTCCAAGACTCGGGTCAGTCCCACGGAGAAAGCGGGAAACGACTGAGGACCAGTTTTAGGGTCTCGCTTTCCTGAGGTGAGTCGTCGTGCATCATGCCCATCTTAAGACCTTGCATCACCCTTGCCCCTCTCTGCGTAGTGAGGTCCAAGTCGCCCGTCACCTTGGACAAGGTCGAGAGCCTCGCTTCCTCTAAAGACCGGGCGAACGACGCGCCGCTTTCGAGATTGCGCTTAAGTTCATGTGCTAAGTAGAAGTGCGCAAGCCCCGTGAGAGGGTTTCCACACATGCCGGAATCGGTCACGCCGAAGAGCTCGGGCATCTTGAGGCTGTACCCAACGCTGAGAGACGCTTTGAGCGCGTCGGTCTCTTCCTTCATGCATTCGCGAAGGGTCTTGGGTGTGACCATGGCGTATCTCTGGAGGGCCCGGATGATGGCATGCTCGATGGTGTGCGCGATCTCGCCGCTCACCAATCCGCCGAGGTTCGCCGAGACGGATACCTCCTCGCCTTCATGAGAAACGCCAAATACGGTCACTCGGATATCTAGGGGGTTTCTCACTTCGGTGTTGCCCTCGGTGGGAGACCAGC
Source organism: Candidatus Fermentithermobacillaceae bacterium (assembly GCA_012842425.1). Lineage (GTDB taxonomy): Bacteria > Bacillota > Sulfobacillia > Fermentithermobacillales > Fermentithermobacillaceae > UBA3951. Next base: position 5,868 of record DUSU01000100.1, read on the forward strand.
CGGCACCGTCTATGACGGGATAGGATTTCCTGAGCCGCCTTAGGTCCAGTCTTTCTATTTCCCGGGCGTAGACCCGCCCGTTCGCAAGCTCAAACCCGCCGGCCTTGACAGTGGCTTTTCCGCTGACTCTCACAAACAAAGCCTCGGTTACCTTGAAAGAAGGAGAAGTAATGACGGGTTGCTGCCAGAGGTCCTGAACGGAAACCAGGGTCCCTACCGGATACAGCCCCGAAAAGTGGTCGTACGGCAAGAGGAGGACTAGCGATCCACGCCCTGACCGGAAAATCTGCCTTGACCGCTTATCCAGAAAAACCCCTGTGATCTCTCTAGACTCCCGGGGGATGGCTCCGTTCATTACGGGCAAGACCGGAATGCTCACTGGTACGCCCTCCATCCTTCTTCAAGAAGTCTCACCACCGCCTCAGGCGACTTCTCCCTGAGGAGCAGTTCTCGAAGCCGGGCGGCTCCTCTCATGCCCCTGAAGTAGAAAACGAGCTGCTTTCGCATTTCAAGGAGCCCTCTTTTTTCTCCATACCTTTCTATCGATCTCACGAAGTGTTCTTTGGCAAGACGCATTTTTCTCTGAGGAGTGTATTCTTCGGGCGGCTCGCCACGCAAGAGTGCCAGGGCGTCTTCGAAGAACACCGGATTCCCAAGGATGGCCCTTCCCACCATGACTCCTGAGCAAGGCCCTCTCTCCAGGCGGTCAAGGGCCTCGGCAGCAGTGAGGACGTCGCCGTTTCCCACAACCGGCACGGGCACGTGAGAAGCAATCTCCTCAATCGCCTTCCAGTCCGCCTTCCCTGAGTAGCCCTGAGATACCGTCCTCCCGTGGACTACAATCATATGAGCCCCAGAAGCGGCGACCTCTTTGGCGAATCTCACGGCGCCCGACGGCTCGTCCCACCCAAGCCGCATTTTCACCGTTACCGGAAGATCCGAAGAGTCTCTCACGGCACGCACGATGTCGCAAGCAAGCGAAACATCCTTGAGGAGCGCCCCGCCGCTTCCCTGAGATGTTATCTTTCGGGCCGGACAGCCCATGTTGATATCTATGGCGGCAAAACCCCGCTCCGGCTCAGACAACATCCTTGCCGCCTGGGCCATGGACTCGGGTTCGTATCCAAAGATCTGCACGGCCAAGGGTTTGTCTGAATCCGCATGCAAGAGGATTTCTTCGGAATCATCTCCTCCGTGGAGGAGACCCTTGGCGCTCACCATCTCGGTATAGCAATAGGGACACCCGTGTTCCCTGAGGATCTCCCGGTAGACGCCGCCGGTATACCCCGCCATAGGAGCACTCACAAGCGGAGGCCATACCTCAAGAGAACCGATCTTTAGGGGGGAAATCGCCATAGGCCTTCCTATTGAACGTCAGTGGACTTGGAAGGTATTCCGGCCTCGGCCATCACGCTGTCAGAAACATAGATGGGCGAGGACGTCCTAAGAGCTATGGCAATAGAATCAGAAGGGCGCGAGTCCAGCTCGATTTCCCTTCCGCCGTGGTTTAGGACGAGGACAGAATGGAAGACATCGTCCTTGATCTCCGTGATAAGGGCCATCACCACCGAAGCTCCCAGTTTTTCTATGATGTCTGCGGCCAGGTCCGCGGTGACCGGTCTCGGGGGCTTGATGTCTTGAAGGGGAAGTGCAATGGCAGTCGCCTCTTGGCTCTTCACCCAAATGGGAAGGATGAACGACTTGGAGCGATCGGATAAGAGGAGAACCGCTTGATCGCTATCCTGGTCAAACCCGACACGTTCCACGGTCACCTGGATCAAACCTATCACTCCCCGGAATATACTGGCCAAGATCGGCGCTATATCATCAAACGCCGTTAACCCTTACGGAGGCTCTAGTCCCATTCTATTTTACCGACCGCGGAGAAACTACCCAGCGCCTCCTCAATAACCCTCTTAATCTCGCAAAGACCTTCTTCCGACCGGGACTCGGCCCTGAGTACGAGGGCAGGCTGGGTGTTTGAGGCCCTTATGAGCCCCCACCCGTGGGAGAACAGCACTCTGGCGCCATCTACGGTAATAACCTCATTTGTCTTCCTAAATAGATTCGTAAGCTCCTGGACAATCCCGAACTTCTCTTCATCGGAGCAGCTAACCCGGATTTCGGGCGTCGACCAGTACGTAGGGATCTCCCGGAGCATCTCGGTAAGGTCCTCATCCGAACTTGTGAGGATCCTGAGGAGCCGGACGGCCGCGTAGAGAGCATCGTCGTAACCGAAATGCTCGTCTCTAAAGAACATGTGGCCCGACATCTCACCCGTAAAGAGCGCGCCGCTCTCTTTCATCTTGGCCTTTATGAGGGAATGTCCTGTCCTCGTGAACTCGGGCTTGCCTCCCATGGCCACGACGGCGTCGACGAGACCCTGAGAACACTTGACCTCTATGAGGGCCAGAGTGCCCGGATGCTTTGCGAGTATCTCCCGCCAGTAGATTACCTGCAGCCTGTCTCCCCAGACCGGGTTTCCGTCCTTGTCTACAACGCCGATCCTGTCTGCGTCGCCGTCGAAAGCGATCCCCAAATCGGCGCCGGTCTCCTTGACCTTTGCCTTTAGGTCTTCCAAGTTGGCCTTCTGCGTCGGGTCAGGGTGGTGGTTGGGAAAGGTCCCGTCGGGCTCGAAGTACATGGGCACAAAGTCGGCGCCGATCCTCTCCAGCACCTTCTCGGCGATGGGGCCTGCCGCGCCGTTTCCCGCGTCCACGACTACCTTCACTTTTCGTGGACCGAGGCTCACGCGCGAAGCCATGTCGTCGACATACGCAGGTACCACATCTTCCCTCTTAATCTTCCCATTGCCCCACACAAAATCACGGGACTCCGCGATACGGCGGATCTCCTGGATCCCATCTCCGTAGAGAGTGTCGGGACCGTAAGCGAGCTTGAACCCGTTGTACTCCGGTGGGTTGTGGCTGCCCGTAACCATGACCCCGCCTTCTATACCGTAATGTATGCGGGCGAAGTAGAGGACCGGAGTGGTGACCAGACCGATATCGACCACGTCAACTCCCGTCTCCAGGAGAGCATCTGCCATGGCCTGTGAGTAGGCAAACGACGAAAGCCGGCAGTCCCTGCCGACTACGGCAGCCTTGACCCCATTTCGCCTGAGGAAGGTACCGTACGCCAGTCCGATCGTCCGTACGCTGTCCTGTGTGAGATCCTCGCCGACCAGACCCCTTATGTCATACTCGCGAAAAATACGTGGATTAACCTTAGCCATGGACCGTCCCTCCTACAAACCTAGATTCTACCCGGGATGATCGTTTCCTCCACTCCGATTACCGTTACCACAGCCTGGGCACAATTATGGCTGATAGAAGAAGGAGGTGACCAAAGTGACGCAAGTGAAGTGCAAAGTAAGCTCGTGCCACTACTGGGGGCACGGTGATATCTGCGAAGCCGACAGCATTCTGGTAGATTACAACAAGAACCAGTCCTTCAGGATGGAAGTAGGTTCCCTGGATACAGACCGGACTACCGGCAGGTCTCCTTCTGGGACGGGCGCCGAAAAGGCTACTACGTCGGAGGAGACCCTCTGCAAGACCTTCCGCCCTAAAGACAGCCAACCCAGACACTAGAACTAATCGGATACTTGCAGGTCAAAGGAAGAGGCGTCATCGCCTCTCCTTGTTATTGAAACGCAAGAATTTCACTCCACATCCGTGGTTTATGCAATTCCAGAGACAGCCAAAACTCTGGTGAGCAGACCTGCTCTTCACCCATTTCCCAGTGAGCCTTGCTCTTCTCCTTTGCAGGATTTGCGGGTTATACAGCGAATTTAGTGAAGGAGTGTCAAAAAAGGAGGTGAAAAGCAGTGGGCATATTCACTCAGGGTCGAGTATTCGACTTGGTTACCCTCGTCGTCGTTACAGGTCTCATGGGTCTCTACATGTACCTCGCCCGTTCCGGTATGAGGGTCAAGATCCGTCCCATCGCGGGCTTCGCGGCCATTGACGAAGCCATTGGTAGGGCGGCTGAGATGGGCAAGCCCGTCCACTTCACGCCCGGCTTCGGAGGACTGGTCGCCGCAACCTTCGCGGGTCTCGAGGTGCTCGGTTATGTAGCAAGGCTGACCGCCCAGTACGACGTCCGTTTGATCGTTACAGTCTCTCAGGCCGAAACGTTCGCCGTTACCGAACAGGTAATGCGGCAGGCGTACCTTGAGGCCGGCAAGCCGGAGGCTTTCAAGCCCGAAGACTGCCGCTTCATTTCGACCGACCAGTGGGCTTACGCCAGCGGCGTCATCGGAGTGCTCAACAGGGAGAAAGTGGCTTCCAACATCATGATCGGTCAGTTCGCCGCCGAGGCGCTTATCCTGGCTGAAGCCGGAAACACCGTCGGAGCGATCCAGATCGCCGGAACCACCAACGCATACCAGATCCCGTTCTTCGTAGTGGCGTGCGACTACGTCATCCTCGGAGAAGAGATGTTCGCGGCAGGCGCCCACTTCACGAACAACGTGGTCCACCTGGGCAGCCTTCGCGCGGAAGATCTGGTCAAGGCAGCTTGCATTGCCATCATGGCGATTGGAGCGGTGCTGACCACCGCCGGTGCGGATTTCTTGACAACCATTATGGGCAAGTAAGGAGGTGAAGAGCATGTTCTTGAGAAAAACACTCCCGACACTTATCGCCGGCGTATGCGGCGTGGTCGTTGTAGTGGCGTACTTCTTCGCAATCCCGTCAGTACAGACCCTGGCCAACCACATCCTCAAGTGGCAGTCAGTTATCGCCGTGTTCGCCCTCGGTTTGGGCGGCGTAAACATCATCAGGTTGCACACGAAGAACCTTCAGAGGGACCCGAAGAACTTCTACAGCCTGGCCCTCCTGGTTACCTTCGTGATAACCATCGTGGTCGGCTTGACGATGGGCCAGACGTCCGCCGCGTACACGTTCATCTTTGACTACATCAACGTGCCGACCGGAAGCGCGATCTTCTCACTCCTCGCGTTCTACATCGGAACCGCCGCGTACAGAGCGTTCCGCGCTAAGAACGCCGAGGCAGCAATCCTGCTTATTACAGGTTGCATCGTTATGATGGGGCGTGTGCCTATAGGCGCCAAGATACTGCCCTTCACCGCCCCTGCGACCGACTGGATCATGTCGGTCCTTAACGTAGGCGGCCAGAGGGGCGTCATGATCGCAGGCGCCATCGGGTTTATCGCCGTATCTCTGAGGATTATCGTAGGACTCGAGCGCCGTGCCTACGGTGGCGAGTAAGGGAGGGGAGATAGATGAACATTCTTGAGAAACTGCAAAACATCGATAAGCGTGTGTTCTATCTCCTCATGGCCCTGGCTATCGCGGTCCCGACCATAAGCCCCCTAGGACTTGGGGTTGACGTGACCCCCGCCGTTCAGAGGGCATATGACTTCGTGTCAAGCCTTCCCAACGGGGGACGGGCCGTGATCGGCTTTGACTACGAGCCCGGAGATGAGATAGACCTGAACCCGCAGGCCAAGGCGATCATCCACCAGCTCGGGTCCAAGAACATTAAGGTCGTCGCGATCGCTTCTTTCCCGGCAGGTGCCATGTTCGCCGAGCAGTGCCTAGCGATATTGGAAGAGTACGGATACGAGTACGGTAAAGACTATGTCAACCTGGGCCACTACGCGGGTGGCGAAGCCACCCTGGCGGCCTTCGCCTCTAATCCCACCGCCGTCTTCGCCAAAGACTGGCGTGGATACGACACGACATCTCTCCCGATCATGCAGGAGATTAAGAGCATGTCGGACTTCACGATGGCGATGACGCTTAACGACGGCCCCACCGGCGGAACCGGAACACACGAATGGGTTCGTCAGGCAGTAATGGCTCACAACGTGCCGCTCATCATGGGCGTCACCGGAGTTCTTGCCGCCTCCAACGAAACCTACGTCCAGTCCGGCCAGTGCAAGGGAATCCTTGCCGGGCTTAGGGCAGCCGCCGAGTACGAAAAACTCGTCGATAAGCTCGGCGAAGGCACGGTCGGTATGGACGCTCAGTCCATGGCCCACCTGCTCATCGTGATCTTTGTCGTCCTTGGCAACGCGGCCATGTTCCTTTCTAAGAGAGCCAAAGGAGGTGCCGCGTAATGAACATCTCAACTAACATCGGGGTCTGGATTGGGGCCATCGCAGCACTGGGTATTTACTCGGTCCTCATAAAGGACAACCCCTTCTACCGGTTGGTCGAGCACATCTTCGTCGGCGCTTCGGCCGGTATCGCCATAGTGACCGGCGTCCAGACGTTCAAGAGCCAGGCCTGGTCGCCCCTCACGAGCGGGCAGTGGGCGCTCATCTTCCCCATGCTGCTGGGAGTGCTCTTGTATGCCAGATATGTACCCCAGTACTCCTACCTGAACCGCCTCCCGCTTTCGCTCATGATGGGCGCAGGCGCAGGCGTGGCCATGCGTGGAGCAGTTGAGAGCCAGATAGTCGGCCAGCTCACGGCAACCATGGTCAAGCTGACCACTCTGGATGCCTGGATTATCTTCCTCGGCACACTCCTCTCGCTGAGCTACTTCTTCCTGACCTACAGGCTGGAAGGTGGAGCTGCCTGGGCGCCGAGACTCGGCCGTTACTTCATGATGGCCGCCTTTGGCGCAGCCTTCGGCAACACCGTTATGGGACGTGTGTCGGCTGCAATCGGCCGCTTCCAGTTCATCTTCCTGGAGTGGCTCGGTTTGTAAGATCCGGATTGAGCCCGGAGAGTACCGACAAAAGAGGGACCGGAAAACGGTCCCTCTTGATCTTTTCCGCCTGCGTGCTTGTGAGGATCAAGAATCTCCGGGATTCGCAGGAACGTTCATCTCGTGTATAAGGCGCAATCCGTCCAGTGCCAGGAAAGGATCGACAGCCTGTATAGACGCGGATTCCTGGGACACCGTCTCCGCCAGATCGCCGGTAGCCACAACATAGGGTTTCGCTCTCATCTCCGCCGCCAGCCGCTTAACCATGCTATCGACCATCCCTGCAAACCCATAGATCATGCCCGACTGCATGCTTTCCGCACTGGTCCTCCCGATGGCCCGGCGCGGCTTTGAGAGCTCAATGCGTGGAAGCTTGGCTGCCTTTTCAAAGAGCGCCTCCAAGGATGTGAGGATGCCGGGACAGATTATGCCGCCCAGATACTCCCCTTTCGCCGAAACGGCATCGAAAGTCGTGGCGGTGCCGAAATCGATGATAACGACCGGCGCTCCGTACTTCTTCACGGCCGCCACGGCATGGGCTATGCGGTCAGGCCCTACTTCCTTGGGGTTCTCGTACTTTATGTTGATGCCCGTCTTCACGCCCGGCCCCACAACAAGAGGTTCTACCCCCAAGTACTTCGAGACTGTCTTCTCCAAGACGGGGGTAACGGGAGGCACCACACAAGCAAGCACGGCGCCGTCAATGTCTTGTGGAGTCACTCCTCCGCCATGGAGCAGGGATGTAAGGAACATGCCGTACTCGTCTTCCGTCTGGTTTCTCCCGGTGGATATCCGCCAGTGCCGGACCATATTGCCGTCCGAATAGACGCCAATGGCGATCTTCGTGTTGCCCACGTCAATGGCAAGAAGCAAAGGTACCTACCCCCTCCGGGCTTAACGAGGTCCTATCTAGCCCTCTGTGAACCTGCTCACGGACCTGTACACCAAGCCTGTCAAGACTATGGCCACAAATGCCTCGGGGATCCCGTTCATGACACCCACGGTCAAGGCAACTTGCCCTGGAAGGAAGCCAAATGCGACGATGAGGCTGAGGACGAGCACCGTGTTCGTGAGGCTGCCGGCGGCAGCCGCCAGAGCAGGCCCGTGGCCGAAACGCTCTTCGATCCTGTGCACGAGGAACCCTGCTATGACCGCCAAGATAAACGCGATGACGACGCGGATAGGACTGCTCTCAAGAGCATTGCCGGCGCCGCTAAGCCGCGCCAGGTAGCCCGAGAACGTCGGGATTAGGGCGTATCCCGTATAGCCCACGAGGGCGCCTGAGACGGCCACCAATACGCTCCGTCCCGCTCTCCCCCTGACCAACTGGAAGACGTAGTGGGCAACCACACCGATTAGGATCCGGGGCACCACGGCGATCAGAGGATTGGAGAAGATGGCTTTATCAAGCGGGTTCACCGAGGTCTGTGCCTGGTACATACTGAAACCGCCGAACATCGCGCCGACAATACCGCCTATTACAGGCCCCTGCAAAACTCCTGCGATAATGGTGGGTATGTGCATGATGGTGATGGATATGGGTGGGATCTGGATGAACCCCATCGGGGTTGAGCCGAGGACAACGGTCACTGCCCCCAGCACTCCGGCAAAAGCGATCTGCCGCGTGGAAAACAAGGCTCTATTACGCAAGTCCAGTACCTCCGTTCCGGCTCCTCTCCTTAGGATGCCGTTCGCTGTGTCTTGCTTACTACCTGAGACCGCAAGGCCCGCGCCGGGTAGTCAGCTTCTCGAGTCGGGCGGGTTCTTGACCCTGCCTGCTCCTTTACACCCGGCGCTTCAGGCGCACTTAGTCTCCCAACACATTATATAGCAAAGCCGCCGGGCACTGTAGTGTA
>DUSU01000101.1 GCA_012842425.1 Candidatus Fermentithermobacillaceae bacterium
AGGGCAAGGTCACCCTCGCCATAACCACAAAGAACACCGGCGATGCCTACGAGAACGCCCGGTACGGTATGAAAGTCAATGCGCCCGGCGTCAAAGGCGGCTCGCTCAACGTCTCTTACGGTAAAGACGAAACCTTTAGACTGACCCGTGTGGAAGAGAGCGACGACTTCGTAGGGTACTTCGGTCCCGAAGAAGGGTTAACCATCGAGGAAGGCTGGGACGAGACAACCGAGTTCACCATTGACTTCGGCACTTCTACCGAGGATAGGAAGATCACTGTCGATGCCTGGTTGGGCACGGCGCCGGAGCCCAAGCCTGAAGAAGCGGTGGCTACGATGGAGCGGGTCACCATCAATATCCCGGGCGTCAAACCGCCTCCTCCGCCGCCTCCGCCTCCGACAGCCGGCAGGGAGGGCGGCGTCAACTGGCCTCTCGCGGTCAGGACCGCCCTAATTCCGGTGCTGGAACAGGCCTTTGAGCGCAAGGGAGAGATCAAGAGCCCCGTCTCTTACGACCTAGACAGGTACTACTACTTTGACGGGGCGTCCATGGAATGGAAACCGGAGGACGTTATCTCTGCGCTGTCCAACGCCCATATATCTCTCCTTTGGAGCACGGCGAGCCATAAGGAGGCAAACACCAAGGGCGGCGCCAAACTTGCGCCTAAGGATATAGACAAAGGAGGAGGGGCACAGGGCCACGTCCTCATCAGCACCGGCAGCCACATGGGGTATTCGGTGGCCAACTTCTCCACCGAAGCGGATCTCACTCCGTATAAGACGAACTTCGTAAAGAGTATCTTGGAGAAGCATATCACCTTCATTGCCCCAACCACATACTCGGCAGGCGGCGAACCAGCACTGGCTTATCACGACCTGCTCTTGAGCTCGTTTTTGGCCAATCTCGTGCGTTACGGAAACCCCGGGGTCACAACAATAGGCGACGTACAGGTCCTGGCATACAGGGATTACTGGGAGCGTGCGGCGTCGCCCTATGGGGATGACATCTCAACCTACGCGGCCTACGGGATAGCGCTCTACGGCCTGCCGACGCAGCCCCTGGGAATGCAGCTCCTATCTGACCGCGCCGAGAAACCGCCGTATGAACCTGATGTGAGCCCGGCAGGCTTCTCGCCCATGGCGATGATGAGCATGGGGATTGCCGGTCTAGACGGTGCTAATCCGCATGAGGACGCCGGATTAGGCTCCACAGGTCCATCAGACGAAGAAGGCGTGTTCTTCACCGAACAGTCCCTGGACACCGCCGGTTTCTCGGTCGTGGTAGACATACCGAGCTTCAAAGTGAGTCCGCAGCCTGACGGCAGGACTCTGGTTGAGATACCTAACGGCGGGGCTTTCCTGGTGAACGCCCATGCCCCGATGGTCCCGCTTGTTACCAAGTCGTTCATCCTGCCCGAAGGGACTCAGGTAACCGGTCTCACGCTCATAGCGACAGACACTGAGGTCATTGAGGACGTGGACTTGGCCGAGTTTACGCCCGTGAATAGGGAATTAGGTCCGGTGGAAGGAACGTACGAAACACCCAATCCATACCCACAAGATATGTGCTGGTGGCAAACGATCGAAGACCGGGGCGGGACCAGACTGGCCATTAGCGTAGTGCCCGTTCAGTACGATCCGGTAGCGAGAGAAGTGACGCTCTACCACCACGTGGAGATAGACGTGAGCTTTACCGGTCCGCACTCGGGCACCAGCATCGAACGTGTGACGGTAAACAACGGTCAACCTCTCCAAACGGGCCTGGCAGAGGTGCCCGTCGAAGTGAGGGTGCAGAGTTCCGTGAGGCAAGAGGTCACTCTTGCCTGGACCGTGAGAGATAACGGCGGTCTTGTCGTAGGCTCGGGCATGGAAGCGATCGAACTGGTCGCCGGTTCGAACGTCATCCCGTTCAGCATGGACACCATGAACTGGACGCCGGGCTACAAGACCTTTACGGTCTATGTGTCCGGGCAGGGAGTTCTGGATTCCACCCACATCGAGTTCCTGGTGCACGGCTTGAACCTTGAGGCCGCGCTATCCCAGGGTTCCTACTTGCCCACGGATGAAACCGCTGAGATGACGGCTTTGGTCTATGACGAAAGCGGATACCCGGTGACCGGGCTCGG
>DUSU01000013.1 GCA_012842425.1 Candidatus Fermentithermobacillaceae bacterium
TCAAGCACTATCTTCCTCAGCCTTATCGCGTCTGGCGTGACCTCGACGAGTTCGTCTTCCTTTATCCACTGAATGGCGTCTTCCAGGCTCATGACCCGCTTGGGCGTTAGCCTTAGCGTTTCATCGGAAGTGCTGGCCCGCATGTTAGTAAGATGCTTCTTCTTGCACACATTGATGTCCAGGTCCCGGTTCCGGGAGTTCTGCCCCACGATCTGCCCCCCGTAGACCTCCTCGCCTGGTCCGACAAACAATATTCCCCTCTCCTGCGCGTTGTGAAGGGCGTAGGTGGTTGTAGTACCTGTCTCCCAGGAGATCATGGCGCCTTCACGCCGGGATTGTATATCACCCGAGTATTCCCCGTAGGAGTCAAAAACCCGGTGCATAATGCCTGTTCCTTTGGTAATGGTCAAGAAGGCCGGCCTAAACCCCATGAGCCCTCTCGTGGGCGCACGAAAAGTGAGGCGTATCCTCCCCGACGCATCCTGGTGCATTTCCGTCATCTCCGCGCGCCTGGGTCCCAGTTCTTCCATGACCCGGCCCATATGCTCCTCCGGGATGTCCAGAGAAAGTATCTCGTAAGGCTCGAGTTTCTGCGCGCCGCCGCCTTTCAGGATGACTTCTGGTTTGGAGATGCCCATCTCATAACCTTCGCGCCTCATGGTCTCGATGAGGATGCCGAGGTGTAGCTCTCCCCTGCCGCTTACCTTGAACTCGTCGGGGCTGTCGGTCGCCTCCACCCTGAGGCTGGGGTCCTTGCGGGCTTCCCTGTACAGACGTTCCCTTAGGTGCCGTGACGTAAGGTAGACACCGCTTCTCCCGGCAAACGGACTGTCGTTCACCCTGAAAGTGACCATCATGGTCGGTTCGTCCACCTTGATCGGCTGCAGGGGCTGCGGGTACACCGGATCGGCAATTGTCTCGCCGATCGACACATCGTCGATACCCGAGACCGCGGCAATATCGCCCGCCCGGGCCTCGCTCACCTCAGTCCGCTCCAGGCCTTGGAAGACCCAAAGGCTGGAGATCTGCGCAGGCCTCATCTGTCCGTCAAGGCGACACAGCGCAACCTGTTGGCCTTTCCGCACGACGCCGGATTCCACCCGACCGATGGCTATCCTGCCGACGTAGTCGTCGTAGGATATCGTGCTCACCATCAGCTGAAGGGGCTTTGACGCATCTCCTCCGGGCGAAGGCACGTGCTCTATGATGGCGTCCAGCACCGGCGATACGGTGAAGTTGAACTTCGAGCGATCCCCCGAAAGGTTGTAAGCACGGGCAATTTCGGGATCGGTGGTGGCAAAACCGGCCCTTGCGTCGGTGTAGACAACCGGAAAGTCCACATCTTCATCGCCGGCCCCCAGGTCTACCAGGAGGTCAAAGACTTCCCCGTAGACTTCCTCCGCCCGCGCGTCTCTCCGGTCGATCTTGTTGATGACAAGCACGAGTCTCAGGCGGTGTTCCAAGGCTTTCTGCACTACGAACCGCGTCTGCGGCATAGGGCCGTCCAAGGCGTCCACGAGGAGGAGTGCCCCGTCGACCATGCCTAGGATCCTCTCCACCTCGCCTCCGAAGTCGGCGTGCCCCGGTGTGTCGACGATGTTAATCTTCGTGCCTTTGTAGCGCACCGCGGTATTCTTGGCCAGTATGGTGATACCCCGCTCGCGCTCAAGGTCTATCGAATCCATCACGCGTTCAGGATGAAGTCTCTTTTCTCCAAAGGCGCCCGTCTCACGGAGCAGGGCGTCAACCAAAGTGGTCTTTCCGTGATCAACATGGGCGATAACCGCTACGTTGCGGATTTCTCCGAGCCTTTCGTATTGGGACATGTCCGGTCGGTCCTTTCGGTCTCAAGGCGCTCCAAGCATAGGTTCTCATGAAATACCGAAGACTCATTATACCAAGAACCGACAAATGGTCCGCAAATTTAGTGTCGTCCCGCCTTTTGCGTACTTACACGGCTGCCGAAGGGTGTTACAATGGATGCGTTTATACGGCGGAAGACGGAGGGACCTCTTGCAGACAGAGAGAACATACCTGAGCCTTTTGGGAGACTTAGGGAACAGAATAGCCAAGACCGTCAAGGCACAGTTTTTCGTGCGCTTTATCGGCACGCCCTTTCAGAAGCTGCTGGATAAGTCGGGAAAGACCCACCGCTTCCTGACCGAGCTGGCCGTCAAGGTCCTCACGAACGACGGCTATGAAGAAGCGGCGGCATTCATGAAGAAGAGACTGGACAAGATCATCAAAGGCAACTACTGGGCTGACTCGCTTTGGATGAACTCAACCCACCACTACAACCCCCGCACCAAGCGCGGCCTTTGGATATGGCCGGGAGCCGCGGACCAGATAAAGAACTGGTTCAGCTTGGCCACCTCGCTGTGGGATAAGGATATCGAGAAATCCATGTTTGTGCTGGGAGCTTGCCTGCACATTGTCCAAGATTGCTGCCAGCCCTATCACTCCAACGGTCGGGTGTTTCAAGGCCACCAGAAGTACGAGAAGTGGGTCGACAAGAACAAGGAGCTTTTCGCGGTTGAAGAGGGAGGCATTTACCGACTCTCAGAGACCCCTGAAGGCTGGGCGATCGCCAACGCGGAATTCTCGGCGCCGTATATCGACGCCGTATCCGGGCCATCCGAAAAAGCCAAGATGGAAGCCACTTCGCTCCTCATTCCCAGGGCTATACGGACCACCGCAGGCTTCATGCTCTTTTTCCTCGAGCATGTGAGAGGAGAAATCCTGGAGCCGTGTCCGCAATCATAAACCGGTAACCGGCGGCCTTGGGGTAGCGTTACCGGCCTTACCAGCTGCCGATCACCATATCTATGGCGTTCTTGTCAGTCCCCGAGAGGTAGACCTTGTCTCCCACGCGGAGGTCTTGCAGGCTGACTTGTACACTGTTCTTGTAGATTCGGGCCGAGGTCGTGAGCTCAACCGTTTTCTTGCCCGACTTGTCGCTCACTATCAGGGTACGGCCTTGTCGCGCTTCTATGGTCCCCTCAAGTTTGAAAGGAGCGGAGTAGGTGCGCTCAACCAGGACGGCCTGGCGAGCGATATCCACGTGAACCGTCACCGTGTCGCCGGGGAACAGGCTGCTTACGGGGCCGTCAACCATGAGTTCCCAGTCCACAAACCAGGTGTTCCTGTCGTAGGGAATCTCTTCGTAGAGCCAGTTCCCTTTCACAGCCAGAAAGCCTTTGGTAGAGAGCAGCGTGCCTTTGTGCTCCCGGTTGGGCCTCCGGTCGCTCAAGACCTCCATGTAGGTTATGACACCGCCGGTCCCGGCAACCCTGACCGTTGACCCGGGCTCTGGGTACTCGCCTTCCGCCAGCCCTGTCACGATGAGGTCACTTCTAACGCTGTAGCGCCTGAGACCGCTCAGGTATGTGTAGCTGTGGTGCACACCGAGGTACACTCCGGTGGCGCTGAAATCGACCTTGTCTGTCACCTCGGCCCAGACAACCTCTCGCAGGGCGTCCACCCAAAGCCTCACCCGATCTCCGGGCTCCAGCGCCGATGCCCGGATGGTCTTCTCAGCCGCGGGGTGGCCTATCGTAGCCTGGGGGTTCAGGTAGTAGGGATGGGACCCCATCCCCGCCGCTGTTACTTCGAAAAGGGCCTTTTCCTGGCGTCCGGGCACGGTCTGCACGACCGTATCCACGACCCGTACGTTGAGCGCGTCATTCTGGACCCAGATAAACCGGATGTCCCCTGCGGAAGGCCCGGCGGCAAGCACGAGGTCTCCGATGGAAAGGTTGTGATAAGTTGTCCTAGATGAACCGTGATAGATCACGGTTTCCATGCTCATGAGGAGGTCGTCCCAGGACGCTCCTATCTTCAGGAGGTTCCCGCCCAACACACTGATGGGCCCTTCTACCGAAACATCTGCCTTCCACACGATCTCCGCCCATAGCGTCTCCTGCGCCGGAGACATCATAAAGCGGACGCGGGAGCCCGACGGGACACTGGAGACAGGGACAGTCGCCTTCGCCTGGATATCGGCTACTTTGAGACCATTCGGTATGTGCATGGCGATGATGTAGCTGTCTCCAAACAGCCGGAAGCCCTGTGGGGTATTCACTAGGTGGCCTTCGACAGATACCGTCTCACCCAGCGTGTTCTCCACCCGGACAAACCGTATATCGTTCGCCGAAGTACCGTAGACGGTCACGGTGTCCCCCGGCGAGATGTCTCTCGGCCAGCGGTTTCCGTGGGCATCCTGGACAATGGTGTTCCAGGCCATGGAGCACTCCACCCAGCGGTCACCAATAAAGAGCGCAGGGCCGCTTCTCGCTTGCACTTGGCCCTTCTGCGAGAAACCGAGGGTAGCAGTCTTTGACATGGAAGCCACCGAACCGTCTGAGGCAAGGACCACCTGTACTTCCTCTCCGGGCAGGAGCCGCTCCAAAGTGCTGCGGGTCACCGGCCACCCATTCATGGTGGTGGCGGACGTAACTCTGAACGTGTCTTCGTAACCTGCGGGGTACATCCCGCGGAAGGTCATGGCCTCAGGATTTGAGCTCACCACAGTGACCGAGCGGGTATCCGGACTCGTAGCTGTCCCCCCGCCTCCTTGTGTCGAACCGGCCATCCTGACCAAGACGGCGCTCACCGGCTGCTCGTATTCCGCCGCTACGACAACCTCGGTTGACTTCGGGTAGTAACCTTCCATCTCAAAGGTTACGTCGTGCCTTCCGGGTCTCACCGGGATCTTGACGGGCGTCTTGCCCTTCATCTCGCCGTCAACATAGACAAGGGCTCCTTGGGGAGTCGAGGTTGCAGCCAGCGTGCCCGTTATCTCATCGAGAGCAGCGTGATATTGGGCGGCCTGGACCGGACCTACCTGCACGGTCCCCCTGTGGTCTTTGTATCCGTCGGCCCTCACGAGCACCTCTCTCTCGCCGGGGGCGCACGATACCTCAATAGGGGCTTTACCGCGCAAGACGCCGTCGACGTACACCCGGGCCCCTGACACGTTGGAAGTCACAGACAAGCGACCTGCCTTCGCTACTCTATCAACTACAAGGGCTTCGTCACCAAACCCCAAGACTTTGACCGTATCGCCTGTCTCGAGGAAGCTCTCAAGTTCCTCGCCGCTTGTGCCGACGGGAGTCCCTAGATGCATGAACAAGGTGTCGGACCGGGCGAAAACCGCCTTCCCGCCCACGTCCATTTCCCCCGGCTTCTTCAGCGTAGCCGTCCCCTCTATCGAGAAGAACGGGCCCATCTCCCGTATCCGGCACACTTTCCCCTGGGGGTTGACGGTAACTTGCAGGACCTTCTCGGCGCCTTCCTCCACCCGGAAATCAGCCAGCTTAATGCCCTTGCCTGCAGAGTCCCTTACGGAGTATCGCGGCGCCAAAGGCAATTTGACGAAGAGCGAGCCCTTCTGGTCATCCTCGATAAACTTGTCGAGTGAGTCCGAAGCCGGCTTGTAGAAGGTAATGTCTTCCTCGTCCACGGCCGTGGCCACTGCGGTGAAGGTAATGCTCCGTTTCGCGGTGTAATACTGGGCTCCGAGGTAAAAGGCGCCGACGGCCAAGACCGCAAGAAGCACCAAGAGGGCGGCAGGCACCGGCTTTCGCTTTGCCGCAGCCGTTCCTTGGGAGGCGCCAGTATTCGTGTTCTTTGCGTTCTGTGCCATGTTCCCTCCGGCGACCACTCACGTAGACCGCCAATCTCTTTATCGTTTGGAAGGGCATGATCTTGAACCGTAAACCGTTCGATTTCGTCTTCGTAATACGAAGGTGGCTCGGAACAAATCCCTACAGAGAGGAGACATAAGCGCGATGATCGTGACTACTACTCCAACCGTTGAGGGCCGGAAGATCGAGGAGTACCTGGGGATCGTAGCAGGGGAAGTGGCCCTTGGCACAGATTTCATCCGCGACTTCGCGGCACAGCTTGCCGACTTCTTCGGGGCAAGGACGACAGGCTATGAGCAAAATCTCGTCGAGGCCCGGGCAGCGTGCATCCGGGAGATGACTGACCGGGCCGCGCGGATGGGCGCCAACGCGATCGTTGGCTGCAAGATCGATCACGAGATACTGACAAACGGCATGATGCTGGTACTCTCTACAGGGACAGCCGTGAAACTCGCCTAGAACTCCGCCTTTCGCTTTTGGAGGAAAGCCGTCATCCCTTCTTCCCGGTCGGGATGAGAGAAGCATCCGGCGAAAAGTTCCCGCTCAAGCCCCAGGCCGTCGTCGAAGGTCGCAAGAAGACCTTCCCTGACGGCCCTCTTGGCTTGGCTTACGGCATACGGCGACTTCCGGCCTATCTCGGCCGCAACCGCCAGAGCCTCCTTTAGAGCAGCCCCCTCCGGGACCACCCGGCTCACGAGGCCCATGCGCAGGGCTTCCTCTGCTCCCACCGTGCGGGCGGATAAGATCATGTCCATGGCAGCGGCCTTGCCCACCAGCCGGGAGAGCCTCTGTGTCCCTCCGAAGCCCGGGATAATGCCCAGGCCCACCTCGGGTTGGCCGAACCGGGCGTTCTCGGCAGCGATGCGTATATCGCACGCGAGCGCCAGTTCGCAGCCTCCGCCCAACGCGTAACCGTTCACTGCGGCGATGACCGGCTTCGGATGGCGCTCGACTGCGTCAAACACATTCTGACCGAACTCAGAAAAGGAAAACGCCTCTCCCCCATTCATGGCGACCATCTCGCCGATATCTGCGCCTGCCACGAACGCCTTGGGCCCTGAGCCCGTGATGATCAGCGCCCTCAAGGAAGCGTTGGAGCGGCTTTCCTCGAGGACTGCGCGGAGGCTCTCAAGCACCTCTCTGTTCAAAGCGTTAAGCTGCCGGGGCCTGTTGATCGTGATGATGCCCACCCTGTCCTCGATGTCGAAAAGCACGGGACGGGGATCTCCGGTTTCGTAGCCCTCCATATGTACCTCTCCTATCTATTTGTCCGCCGGTCCACCCAGCGGATAGTACTTGCCACGGAAGTAGGTGACTGCCTGTAATTTCGCCAGGTCTATCTCGCCGGCAGTCAGGATGTCGCTGTTCGCGTGGACTTCCACAATCTCCCCGATGAAGAGATCGTGGCTCCCCAAAGATATCCGGCTTTTCACCTTGCACTCTAGGTTCAAGGGAAACTCCTTGATGAGCGGCGCCCTGACCCTCTCCGCGGGGATGGGGGTCAGAGCTGCGCCCTTGAACTTATCCTCGTTCCTGCCAGATACCGACCCGCAGTACTTAACGGCCTCTACCTGGTCGGCTCCGGGCACATTAATCACGAAATCGCCGTAACGCTGGATGAGGCCAAATGAATACCGGGTCGGCCTGACTCCGATGGTCACGCACGGCGGTTCTGACGAAGCCACACCCACCCAGGCAAGCGTGATGGCGTTCTTCTCGGCGTCGATGTCGCCGCAGGTGACAACCACCACGGGGACCGGGCATAGAAGAGGGGCGGGGCTCAAGACCCTCTTGGACTTTTCTTCCACTACCAGCACTCCTTTCGTGTTGTCAAAGGACCCGCTTACAGATAGACTATTACGGGTACGGAACTAATTCATCCACAGCAAAAAGGCAGGAATGAATCAAATTGCAAAGAGAATTGGCCCGGGCGGCACACCTCGACGTAGAAGCGCTTGATAAGGATGCTGCCCGCAAAGTAGTCTGGAGCCTTTCGGCCCCTACTCTAGTTGAGATGTTCCTCGTATCACTGGTTGGAATGGCAGACATGATCCAGGTCGGTCGAGTAGGCCCCGAAGCCATTACGGCAGTAGGCCTTACAAACCAACCCATAATGCTGCTCCAAGCCGTTTTCCAGGCACTCAACGTAGGCACCACCGCTCTGGTTGCCCGCTTCATCGGCATGGGCAAGCCCAAAGAAGCGTCGGACACCGTAAGACAAACCTTTGTGATGGTGATTCTCCTAGGCCTTGTCATCTCCCTTTTCGCAGGTCTCACCTCCTCGGCCATACTGAGCTTCATGGGAGCAGAGCCCGAAGTCCTCCGCGTAGGCGATGCCTATTTCAAAGTCGTGGGATACGGGTTCGTCTTCAATGTAATAGCCATGGGACTCGCCTCCGCCCTGAGGGGCGCCGGAGATACCAGGAGCCCTATGGTTATAAACCTCGTCGCAAACGCCGTGAACGTCACCTTCAACTACATCCTCATCTGGGGCAAGTTCGGCTTCCCAAGGTGGGGCGTGTTTGGAGCAGGCGTAGCGACTACGTTCTCCCGGTTTGTGGCGGCCGTATGGTTTGTAATCCTCGCGCTTAAGGGAGAAAGGAACGTACGCCTCGACTTCAGCGATGGTTACAGGCCCAACCCTGAGATCCTGAAGAGAATCTTCAATATCGGTTTTCCGGCAGCCTTGGAACAAGGCGTCCTCCGCACCGGGCAGGTCTTCTTCGCCAAGGTCGTTTCGTCTCTGGGGACCGTTACGTTCGCGGCCCATCAAACATCCATGAACATCCTGAGCCTCACCTTCATGCCCGGGCAGGCCTTTGCGACCGGCTGCACTACGCTGGTTGGCCAGTGTCTCGGAGCCAAGCGTCCGGAGAACGCCGAACGCTGCGCCTACACCTCCCGCAATATGGGTCTCGCCTTTGGAGGAGCCATGGCGCTTGTCTTCCTTTTCTTCGGCAAGTACATCGCCATGCTCTACACCAACGACATGTCGGTGGCATTAGCTTCTGCCCTTGTGCTTAAGATATACGCGTTTGCCCAACCGTTCCAATCTATCCAATTCATCCTGGCAGGTGGCCTGAGAGGAGCCGGAGACACCAAGTATCCTCTCTACTCCACGGCTCTGGGCATGTGGATCGGCCGCGTGGGTCTGGGATGGTTCTTCGTAAACGTCGCTAAGATGGGGCTTCCGGGAGCCTGGCTCGGAATGGCCATAGACCAGATAGTGCGCGGGATCTTCATATCTCTCCGTTTCAGGACCGGCAGGTGGAAGGAAGCGCGGGTCTAGAAATCATCGCCACAGGGCCAGCGGCTTAGCCCCGGCCCTGTTTCTTGTTCTCTTGGCTTATTCCCTGCCCGGTCTATTCTCGGCCCAAGTAGCCGTAGGTGCCGCATTCTTTGAGTTTCTGAACGGTCGCTTCGAGAACTGCCCTGGATGCCGAGAGGTACATGTCGACGCCGGAAGCCGATTTCTCGCCGCGGCTTATGCCTTCCCGGTTCTTGCCTACGTGTTCCGCAAGGGCTTGCGCTGCGGTTACGAGGAACAGGGTGTTCACGTTGTCTTTCGCCACAAGACCTTTGACGACTCTCTTGGCCCCCGTCCCACCGTGCTGGGCAAAGGGTGTGTAGCGGCCGGTTTCCTTGAGGATCTGCCTCTGCACCGCCTCGAGCCTTTCAGAGTCCGGCTCGCGCCTTACGTCAGACGGAGCCGCGTGCTCCATACCGATGGGGTAGGATATGCCGCCTGCCCCCGTATACCGGACATATCCGGCCACCTGGCGCGCAAAGCCCTCCAGTTCCTCGCCGGTCAGCTTCACGTAGTCCGTCTCATCGCCCGCCCGACCGGTGGCGCCGTACTCGGCCTCGAGGATGGCGTCGCTTCTCAAAGCAGTCACAAGGTCGGCGATCTCTTTGGTCACGGCGAAGTTCAGGACCGGAGGCAGGTCTTCCGTATCGATCATCGCCCAAGCGGGACGCATTTCTTCGATCAAAGTCGTGAAACCCACCACTGCCTCCCTGTACGGCCCGGACGTAAGGTAGGCTTCCCATGCAGCCATGTCTTCCGCCGAAGGAGCGCTCACGCCGTACGACACGGCCGCTTCCACGGCCTCCTCCAGCATGGACCGGACCCTCGCCCTTGAGCGAGCCGTATCCCCGACGGTTCCCGGTTTGTCCTTGGCAGACAGCGCTTCCTCGAGCCCGGGTACGGCGTAATGGTCCAGACCGAGAGCCGCAAAAGGAGGCTCATACATGGACGCGTATTCTTCCGCAGTAAGCCTTGCGAGCCTGGCTCCCGCACGGAGAGACTCCACAAAGCCTGCCCGGCCCCTCAAGCCGCGACCCGCCGTGGCGAGCGCCCCCATGCTGAACTGGACGATGATAGGAGAACCAGACATCGCGGCAGCGTGGTAGAACCCCGCGAGCTCCAGCTCAAACGGGAAGTTGCCGTTCACGGCCAGCACCGTTTTTCTCTCGTCTTCCGGCCTTAGCCGGAGGTCCTCAGTAAAAGGATTAAGCTGGTTGAAAAGACTCCGGAGCCGGTCTCCAGTGACATGACGAGTATCCGGATGAGTATCTAGCATGGTGAGTTCCTGAGCCCGGCCGTAGCCGGACCTCCTCCTCTCGTTTCTCGGTGTTATGTCCCATTCGCAACAAACGGTAAGGCGCCCGGGAGCACCCGCACCGTCACGGGAAAGCGAACATCAACAGTATCACCATCGACATGACAGGGAAAACCGTCCGGCGCCGACAGCTTGATGGCAGAGGCGTCTCTCATAACTACACCTTTCTTGCCCACGTGTTTGCCACTGCGCACAAGTAAGATGAGCGGCAACAAGCCCCTACGGGGTACCCCCTGGAGAAACGCCACGTTCATACGCCCGTCATCAGTAAGGGCACCCGGGTTCACCTTCAGCCCCCCGCCAAATATCGCGGAGTTTGTTATCGCGCAAAGCCAGGTCTTTTCGTACTGGACTTCCGGCTCGTCGTCAAAGGAGAGGCTTAGCCGGGCAGGGCCAAAAAAGAAGAGACCGCGGAGCGCCTCGTACATGTAGCTCAAACCGCCTATCTTCCTCGAGCCCAATTCTGAGACGCGTTTCACTACGTAGGCGTCGTAACCGACTCCCACCGAGTTCACGACATACCTGCTCAGCCCGGCAGAGTCGGAGAACTGGAAAACGTCCATGTACTTCACGTTGGGTCTTAAGAGAGCCCGAACCGCTTCTTCCCATGTGGCAAAAAGCCCGCTGCCGACGGCAAAGTCGTTACCCGTCCCGGAAGGTATCACGGCGAGCTTGACCGGCTTCTCCCTTCCCCCTTCGCTCGCCTCCATGAGACCGTTTACGACTTCACTGAGGGTGCCGTCGCCGCCCATGGCAGCCAGCACGCTATAGCCGTTGGCGGCGGCCGCCCTGGAGATCTCCGTCGCGTGTCCCCTGTGCTCCGTTTCCACCACGTCGTAAGGGATGCCGATCTCATCCAGAGCACTCCGTACTGCCGGAAGTCTCTTCTTCGTCCTGCCATGACCTGCCACGGGGTTTGCGATGATCAGTACCCTGCCAGGGAGCGCCAATCCGATCACTTCCGTCACGAGTTTTCGACAACATTTCCATATCTGCGGCCCTTTTCCTGCCTGCGGAGCTGACGCGGGCGGTCAAACAAAGAGAGCCCGCCCGTAAGGCAGGCCCTCGCATTACTGATCAGCCTGGTGCCAGGCCGAATATTACTCCAGGACCACCCGTGCCTCGACCGCTCCGGCCCTTTGCCCTGATACGGCGATGGTCACAGCCGTGCCCTTCTTGCCCTTGACAACCCAGCCGATCTTCTCCTCGCGGGCGCCGGCTCCGCCCCTGAAATAGCCCCCGGCGAAACCCCGGTTATCGCCGGCGCGCCCTTCCAGATGGCCGATTTCCTTCTTGGTCTTCCCGACCACCTCGATACTTTCTCCGGCCACCCAAGCCTCGAGAGGCTTTGCCTTGTTCACCAAATGTGCCTGGTAGCTGCCGAAGGTCGGCAGGTACCCCACGTTTCTCACGACGGCACTCACCTCGTAGACTCCGCCGCCCAAGGGCTTTGCGGTGACCTTCTCTAGCTCAAGCCGCGGGAGCGTCATCATCGCGCGGAGAGAGAACATGCAGTTCTTGTAGCACTCTCCTTCGAGGAATGCTCTGGGGGCGTTCTGTACCACGAACTTGGTGCGCCAACCGCCTATCTCGACGGGCCCGAGTTGCGGGTGGTCGAACGGACGCCAGGGCTCGAAGCCCGCCCCGCCGAGTTCACGGTCGTTCCACTCGAGGAGCTTCAGGAAGTCTTCATCCTGCTCCTTGGGGCTCTTAGGTCGCCTGGGCCACTGCGACACCCCGGCACGCTGGGCCTGGTTCCAAGTCTCAACGGTGTAGCTCAAGATCCCCCTGTGTTCATACAGCCAGTCATCGAACGCTCCGGTTGAGAAAGAATCGGGGCTTCCGCCCGAAAAGTCCTCGTAGCACGGGATGCACGGGTATCCCGTCTCTTCAGTACCCATCTCACCGATGGCTATGAGGGTCTGTATGTCTTTCTGGGGGCTCTTGGATGCGGGATGGGAACCGGGTACGCGCAAGATAACCCCGCCCGTCGTGTGGAACGTGAAGGCCAGCACTATATTCGGGTGCGAGACGATGAACTCGGCCACGGCCCTCGTCTCGGGCTCTGACAGGGGAAACTCTCCCGCGCCGGGCTGCCTCGTATCAGGCGCCCAACTGTAGGGGTAATTCCGGTTTAGATCGATCCCCCATTTGGGTGGCGCAGTCTTGATCTGTCCGCCGTCGTAGTCCCGCAGAAATCCCTCGGTGTACACGCGGTAGAACGTGCCTTCTTCCTCGTCGGGCTTCCTGCGGACCAAAGCCCTCGGGTCCTTGGGAGATACCTTCCACTCACCTGCCGGGTCCTTGACCCGCATAAGGAGTATCTCGCCGTCACCGTCAATGTCCGCGGGATAGAGACCCTCTTTTTCTTCGGGATTGGGAAACGGGTAAGGCCTCGGCACCGATCTGAGCGTCTCCGGAGTCGTAAGGTAGACTTCGGCCCCGTCAGGAGACACCCTTGGGATTGCGTAGACGGTGTATCGCTTCAGGATCTTGGTCACTCGCTCGTCTTTTCCAAAATTCTTAAGGAGATAATCAATGATGTACATGGATATCATGGAACCTGTGACTTCGCCGGCGTGATGGTTGCCGTCGAAGTAGAAAGCGGGCTTCTTGGACGGGCAGCCGGTCGAAGTATCGGTTATCGTGACCGCCCAAATATCCCTTCCTTCAGGAGTCTTGCCGGCCGACTCAAGGGTCATGAGAGACGGGTATTTCTCCGCAAAGCCCTTGAGCGCACTCTCCAGTTCCTCGTACAGGTAATAGTGGTCGAATTTCAGTTCCATATTTCGGTTCATCCCCTCCACGCATCTCTAATTCCATATGGTGCCAAGGAAACCTGTTTTCTGTGCCTAAGTCCGGGCGACATTTCTTATCCAGTAGAAGAGGTACTCCTGAGCATACCCCGCAAGGGGACCGAAGCGCTGCTCGCCAAACTCCCTCGCTTCGCGGGGACTGAGCGCCTTTCCGCCCATGAAGTACCTTGACACCGCCCGCGCTATCCAAACGTCCACCGGAAACACATCCAGCTTGTGATAGCCGAAAAGAAGCACACAGTCGGCCACTTTGGGGCCGACTCCCTTAATCTTCATGAGCTCCTGCCTCGCATCGGCTGACGGCAATGACTTCAGGAGGCCCAAGTCCACATCTCCCGAAAGGACCTTCTCCGCGGCATCGTGCAGGTACTTATCGCGGAACCCGCACTTTGACTGCCTGAGCGACGAAACCTCTTGACACGCGATGGCTTCGGGCGACGGAAACCCGGATACCCCCATCCCGGCAGGCTCACCAAAACACGCCGCGAGATGCTCCACTGTCCTCGAGATGGCCGGGATGTTCTTGTTCAAGGAGAGCACGTAAGACGCCAGGCACTCCCAGGGGTCCTGGGTGAGTATGCGGAGCCCATGGCTATAGGCGACAGCGTCCGCCATCACGCCGCCGGACCGTGAAAGCTCATGCTCGATCGCTTCGATGTCGTCATGGTCGGAAAAATACCCTCTCACGAGCCGGTCTACGTAAGAGGGGGTGAGGCTCTCCGCGCTCGCGAGCGGAGGAGACGCGGGCAGAGGTCCGCTGGACGCGTCCCACGCGACAAGTATCTCATCACTAACGGAACTAGCTTGGCCCACGACGACAGCCAGCTGCCCTATCACTCCCCGATAGGAAACCGGCAGGTCACTCCTCCCGGGAAAAACAGCTTGCCTCCACCGGAATGCCTGACCGCATTCCAGCGTTGCCATGAGGCTCACCGGTCCCGACAGCCGTACTACGGTTTCTCTTATATCCAGACTTATCTCTCCCATGGGTCTCTTGAGGCTTTGACTTCCCCGCGACCGAATTCGAGGCCGCCCCCTTCCACCCTTTGCCTATCCGTATCCGGTGTTCAGTAACCCTCAAGGGGCACTTGACATAAGATGCAGCGACCCCACATCGAAGGAGGGACGCAACATGGCAGGAGTTGGAGGAGGAATCGGTTCTCCCTTCATCCTCTTCTTGATCCTCATCCTGTTGGTCTTGGGCTTTGCCTGCTTGACCTGCTTCTAAGGGTAGCACGTAAGCGCAGCACGCTCCAAGACGCGGTACCGCGAGACTTCACGAACGGAGCCCCCTTCGAGGGGGCTCTGTTCATGCAGCTTGCGACCGGAGGTCCAGACGCTTAGAAACGGCAACCCTTGTTGGGAGGAATCCTTTCGGAAACCAGCTTGCCGTCGATGAAGACCTTCTCGGCAATGGCCATAGTGCAGAACGGGTGCTCGCTCCAGACGACCACATCTGCGTCTTTGCCTACCTCGATGCTTCCGAGCCTGTCCTCAAGGCCGATTATCTCGGCGGCGTTGATCGTGATGGCCTTTAGGGCCTCCACCGGGCACATGCCTTCCTTGACGGCCAGACCGGCGTGCAGGCCGAGCCACTTCGTGTTGCTCTGGGTGTCGCACTGGATGGCCACTTTCACTCCGGCCTTCGCCAGGATGCCGGGGTTGGCCAGCGAAGTATCGATGATCTCCATCTTGCCACGGGCCATGAGCAGGGGACCGATGGTGGCCCTTACCTTCTTTGCCGCCAAGATGTCCGCGATCTTGTACCCTTCGGTGCAGTGCTCAATGATGTAGTCGAGGTTGAACTCCTCGGCAATACGGATCGCGGTCATTATGTCGTCTGCTCTGTGAGCGTGGATACGGGCCTTCCATTCCCTCTTCAGGACCTTGGCCAGAGCTTCGAGCTTGAGGTCCCTGTCGGGCGGGTTAGAGTTCTCGCCCTTGTCTGCTTTGGCCTTGGCCCTTTCCATCTTGTCTATGTAGTTCTGGGCCTTCACAAGGGCTTCCCTCAAGACGGCCGCGTTGCCCATCCTGGTCTTGGGGGCTCTGCGCTGTCCTTCTCCGTACACCCGCTTGGGGTTCTCGCCAAGGGCCATCTTCATGGCCTCGGTCCCCGGGATGACCATCTCTTCTGCGGTCCTGCCGCGGAGCTTCATGGCGAATCCGGTCCCGCCGATGAGGTTGGCGCTTCCGGGACCCGTGTACACCGTGGTAACCCCGGCACTAACTACATCGGGAATTGCCGGGTCCTGGGGATTCAGAGAATCAATGCCCCTGATGTGGGGAGTGATGGGGTCCGATGTTTCGTTCCCGTCGGCGTTGGCCCATACGGACGGCTCGCCGAAAACCGCCAGGTGGCTGTGGGAGTCTATGAGACCCGGGGTAACGACCTTACCCGCAGCGTCGATGACCTCTGCTCCCTCAGGGATCTGGATGTCTTTGCCTACGGCCTTGATCTTGCCGTCTTCGATTAGGATGACGCCGTCTTCGATGACGCCACCGGTGACCGTGTAGATCTTTCCGCCCTTGATCGCCAGCATGTCAAATCTCCTTTCTGAACTCTCTTCGAATCCCGGTCCTACCGGATTCGCTTCTGCACCCGAAAGATCCTGCCTTCGCAAAAGAGCTGTATAATGTTAGACAGTTCTCAGCAAAGCGAAGGTGCGACACACTTGGCTGTAGCAATAGACGCGATACTACCGGCCCTTCTGATAGCGCTTACCGGATACGTGGCGGGCAAGAAACTGGCGCTCGACAAGCGCACCGTATCAAAGCTGTGCTTCTATGTCCTGACGCCCGCCCTTACTTTCAATTCGCTGTCCACCTCGGAAGTAGACCTCTCGGCCACCTGGAGGCTGTCGCTCATCTGCGTAGTCCTGCCTCTCCTCTTAACACTGCTGTTCTCTCAGGTGTTCAGGTTAGCCGGGTTTGAAAGGACTACTTCCAGGGGCCTTCTCCTGGCAACCATCTTCAGCAACTCAGGAAACTACGGCCTTCCCATAAGCCTCTTTGCGTTTGGGCAAGAAGGCATGGACTTCGCAACCGTGTACTTCGTGATCCAGGGCATAGTGCTGGCAACCTATGGCGTGTACGTCGCTGCCTCAACCAGGATGGACGCAAAGAGCGCCCTGATGGCGGTCGTGAAGATGCCCACGGTGTACGCCGCTCTCCTAGGACTGATCGTAAAGCTCAACGGAATACAGGTCCCCCAGGTAATCGCGCGTCCCGTTAGTCTCTTGGCCGGCGGAGGCATCGGCGTCTTCTTGTTCCTCCTTGGACTGCAGTTGGTAGGGACGAAGGGCGACTCTTCTCTGTGGAAACCCGTCTCTTTGACGGTGATCTTAAGGCTCCTCGCGGCGCCCTGCGCTGCGGCCGTCGCCGGCAGACTGATTGGCTTGAGCGGCCTTCCTTGGAAGATCTTGATCCTCCAATCCGCCATGCCGCCGGCCGTCAACTCAACAATCCTGGCGCACGAGTTCGACGCCAAACCCGACCTTGTCTCGTTTGCCACGCTGGTAGGGACGCTTGCCAGCACTGCAAGTCTCGCGGCATGGATAATGGTACTGAGCTCATTGTAGAATCTGAATGTGTCAAGAAGACAACCCGGCGGTCCGGCCTTTCCGGTGACCGGGCCGGCAATCTCGTATCATACGGCATTTGCCTCACGGAGGGATTCAGATGATGTCGAGCGACTTGCACAAGCAAATCCTGCAGAGCCTCAGGAATAAGCAGGATGAAATGGTCGGTACTCTCGAGGAACTGACCAACCTTGATTCCCCCAGCACCGACAAAGCCCTCACAGACCGGTTCGCGAGTGTCCTCGCCGAGAAGTGGAAGGCGGCCGGAGCATCGGTACATACCCTCGAGCAAGAGAAGTACGGGAACCACTTGAGAGTCGAGTGGGGCGGAGGCGAAACGCAGGTCCTCCTCCTCTGCCACATGGACACGGTGTGGTCGGCGGGTGAAACAGCGAAGCGCCCGTTCAAAGTGGAAAACGGAAAAGGCTTTGGCCCCGGGGCTTACGACATGAAAGGCGGCATCGTGGAGGCCCTGTACGCGGTGAAGACCCTGTCAGAACTGGGCCTCACTCCTAAGCACCGCGTGGTCATCCTGCACAACTCCGACGAGGAGATCGGCTCTCTCTCATCAAGGCCTATCATCGAGGAAGAGGCCAAGAAGTCCAAAGCCGTGCTGGTGCTTGAGCCCTCGGCCCAAGGCGGGTCCCTCAAGACGTGGCGCAAGGGCGTCGGGATGTTTGAGGTTACAATCAAGGGGCGGGCTGCCCATGCCGGAGCGGACTACACGAAGGGTATCTCTGCCGTGCAGGAAGCCGCTCACCAGATCCTCTACCTGCACGGCCTCACGGACCTAGATGAAGGCACGACCGTAAACGTAGGTATTGTCCGGGCGGGGACCCGCAGCAACGTGGTCGCCGAAGAAGCGCACCTGCGCGTCGACCTCAGGGTCAAGACCCAGGAGGCCGCGAACTGGGTCGTACCCAAGATACTCGGCCTCAAGCCTGTCGACCCGAGGGTAAACATAACTGTTAAGGGCGACCTCAACCGGCCTCCCATGGAGCGGAACCAGAGGAACCTGGCACTATTCCAGCTGGCCCGGGCGATCGGCCAGAACATGGGTATAGACCTCACCGAATCCGGAACGGGCGGAGGCAGCGACGGTAACTTCACGTCCGCTCTCGGGATCCCAACCCTTGACGGGTTAGGCCCCGTGGGAGATGACGCTCACTCTCCCGGCGAGTACGTCTTCCTCTCCAGCCTGCCCGAGAGAGCGGCAGTGCTTGCGGGACTCATGATGGAGATCTGACGCGGGAAGGGCTCTAAGCCCAACTGAGGCGGAGTTCAACAGGTAAAATAGAGCGCCCGGCGGTCGCAGGGTTCTATAGGACCCGCCAACCCGCCGGGCGCTCTTGTCGAGCTTCCTATCTCAGTATCGCCTATCTATATTGGCCATTTACACGCCAGTCCAAACTGCTCTCTATTACCCCGTTACTCTTTAGACTATCTGCCTGCCAGGGCTATCATAGCCCGGAGGCCCTTGAACGCGGTCAGGTAATCATCTGCCGTAAAGGTGAGCGTCCGCCCATCAATCATCTTGGTGTAAGGCATAAGCGCGGCATTGCAGGCTTGCCCCGCATCTTTGAACTCGATCTTGAACGTAACCGGCGATCCAGGCAGCCAGGGTTTCGCCTCGCTCAAGGAACTGAGCGCCCGCAGCGTCTCCTCTTCAATGGTCTCGCAGGCCTTCTCTGGGGGCAGACACCGGGCCGCGGTACGGGTTACGGCCCATTTGACGGTCGCGGTATGTACGTGGGGCAAGAGGTCCTTCGCTTCCTTGGCGACAACGTCATCTCCGCACACCAAAACAACCGGGACTCCAAAGTACCCGGCCAGACCGGCGTTGATACCCGTCTCGCCCACCGGAATATCGTTCACCCAGACGTTCGACACGTTGGCGCCCGAAATGGTATGGCTCAGCACGGCTACTTCACCCATCTTCGCGTGATAGCCCACGAATATGGCGGCGTCGAAGTCCCGGTCTATCCCCTGCATCATGGACAGCGGCTTGGGCGCCCCTGTGATCAGCGTGGCCGCAGGATTCAGTTTCTCAATGAGTATGTTGGTCATCGGGCCGTGAGAGTCGTTCACGACAATCTCCGTGGCACCCGCCCTGAGGGCCCCGCGTATGGCCGCGTTCACTTCGCCGGTCATGAGGTCCCGGGCGCGCCCGTAGTCCCGGCCTTCTGGTGAGGTCTGGGGGGCAGCAACAACAACCCCCGAAACGCCTTCAATATCGCACGAGATGAATACTTTCACCCTGAACCCTCCCCACAAGTGGTTGTATATAATTGGCTTCTGCTAAGAGGCGCCAAATCCTCCGGAAGAAATGACAGATAAAGGGACGTCAAAGAAGAGAAGAAGAGGTAAAGAGATCTCGTTCAGAGAATACCCAACCGGAGGCGGTTACTGTGAACGCGGAGACAAGGCGAGCCCGGATACTCTCGATCCTGAAGGAAGAGTCACCGGTCACCGGCTCCTCCCTATCTGCACGCCTCGGGGTCACACGGCAAGTCATCGTGCAGGACATAACGATCTTGCGGGCTCAGGGCGAGAAGATAATCGCGACGCCCCGGGGCTACACCATGCTCGACGAATCAGCTTCGCCGGGAGTGACAAAACTTGTGGCCGTCCGCCATTCCCCGGAGGAAACCGGCGCAGAGCTGTATGCCATTGTTGACGAGGGCGCGGAAGTACTTGACGTCATCGTCGACCATCCGATCTACGGCCAGCTTACGGGACAGCTCTCCCTCACCTGCCGGCGGGATGTAGACCTCTTTCTCAAGGCCCTCTCCACTACCAAGGCCGGGCTCCTCTCCTCTCTGACGGGTGGAATCCACTTGCACACGGTGAGGGCGAAAGACGCTTCCGTGGTCCGGGCGGTGGAGAGATCCTTGGCGTCGAAAGGCTTCTTGCTGCCCGAATGAGCCGCTGTCAGGAGCCGTCCTTGAGGCTCTCCGGTGGGGCCTTTTTGGGCGGGGCTTTCCAGGTGAGGCTTCCGGGAACGGCTCTTCGGGAGGTTTCTTCAGCAGCGCTTTTCCACTAACTCCCTAATGAACCGCTTGTCCGACCCGTGTTAGGATCGTCGAACAGCGGCCTAATCTCGCGGAGAGCGAGACCGGGGGAATCAGTTTTGGGGTGAATCTCTCCAGAGAGGAGAGTAGGGCATCCCTTTCACCGAACCCGTCAGCTAACCTCGGAGGCCGTGAAAGGGGAGACGCGTATGATGTTCGACATCAGAAAGCGTTCTTTGGCTGTATTGTCCGTGGGTCTGGCTTTGGTGATGGTGCTGGCAGTGGCGCCTGGTATCGCCCAGGCATACAGCCCGTGGCACAAGGGATACAACCAGGCCGAGCTCGACCTCCTGGCACGAGTAGTCCACGGTGAAGCGGCAGGAGAACCCTTTGAGGGTAAGGTAGCAGTCGCGGCAGTCGTGCTCAACAGAGTAGACAGCCCACTGTTCCCTGACACCATCGCCGGAGTCATATATGAGCCCTGGCAGTTCTCGTGCGTCGGCAACTGGCTCTTTAACTCGACGCCTTCGGCCGACAGCTACAACGCTGCAAGGGCGGCTCTGAATGGTTGGGACCCGACCAACGGTGCGCTCTTCTACTTCAACTACCACATGGTCACAAACCCGTGGCTGTGGGCAAAGCCGCATGCGATAACCATCGGCAACCACTACTTCACTTACTAAGCACCGGGTCCGGCGCCAAGCCGGAGGTAGATGCGAGGCCCCGGAAAGGCCGGGGCCTTTCTTATTTCTTCCGGTATCGTTCCCTTGCGGCCCGACAGAGTAGGACCGCCGTCACCTAACTACTGTCTTTACAGCTGACAAGACACTTGTTAGAGTATCCTTGGTAGGTTAGAGCTCCCAGGTTACTCATGACGGGCAAACCGGAACACACTGGAAAGCCTTTGGAAGGACCTGATATCCAATGAAGAGCAAGGAAACACTGGGACTTACCGCAGGCGCGCTCCTTCTCGCAGTATCTTTGCTTATACCCTCGCTTCTCGCCGGTGTAGTGACTCTGCCCATCGGCCCTTTCACAGCAACCCCAACGTCCCACGTACCTACTCTCTTGTCGGTGCTCCTGGGCCCGACCACGGCGGGAATCGTCGGCCTTGGCTCAGCGCTTGGGTTTTTCATGAGACTCGGCCCGCTGGTCGGCATGAGAGCGGCGATGCACATCCCGGTGGGGATGATCGGAGCTTGGCTCGTGCGTAAAGGAGTGAGCTTCCCGCTCTCCCTCTTGGCGATCGCTCCCGTCCATGCAGGCCTGGAAGCGCTCATCGTGCTCGCCTTCGGCTTCAGTTTGCGCGACGCGGGCATGGTGGTGGGAGTGGGGACCCTCGTCCATCACGCAGTAGACTCAGCCATCGCCATCCTGATCTGGAGGGTGGTGTACCTCCGGACTCCGCTGGCCGATCTCGGCAAGAGATAAGCCGCATGTACCGTACTGCACAGATAACTTGCATGAATCATCTAGATCAGCAGGATCATCCTGGATATATGGCGAACATTTACTTTGGGCGACGAGATATCCACTTTCGGACTCTCTTGCCTTGACTGGAGCAAGATCGCGACACCGGCAGTATTGGAATCGGTCGAAGCCTTGAGACAGCAGAAAAGATTAGACAGCCGAACAGTTGTGGTCGTTGTTTCATCATATCTCTATCTGCCTGTCTCTTGCTGCGACCTCCATAGGCCGGCGTCAAAGCCGGTCTTCTCATTTGGAGGTGATCGCCAGACGAATCTCTTTCTAGTCACCCGGGCTCATACTTATGCTTTCTTGAGAGTCAAATGGAGGTGAACCCAAGAGTGTCTCTATTACTGGCAGCCGCCGCTGAAACGACCAAAGTACCCAGGTGGGGCATTTTCGTGGACGTCGATGGCGCCGTTTCAGGCTTCATAACGGCCATTATCCTCATGGCCATTACCTGGTACTTCGTCA